>JAIBJL010000540.1 GCA_020029545.1 Gammaproteobacteria bacterium | reverse complement strand
AAGTACAGCATGGTGATTCCGGCATTCAAGGGCGTCGACGCCGTGGCCGGTGTACCTGAGCTATGCAATCCGCGCGGCTTCGTGCTGATCGACGCGCAGCAGCGCTCCAAGAAATATCCGAACATCTTCTCCGCAGGCGTATGCGTCGCCATTCCGCCGGTCGAGCAGACGCCGGTGCCCACCGGTGCGCCCAAGACGGGCTACATGATCGAATCGATGGTGAGCGCCATCTGCGAGAACCTATCCGCCGAGTTGCGCGGCAAGCCTGCTACCGCGCAGGCAACGTGGAACGCCATCTGTCTTGCGGACTTCGGCGACACCGGCGCGGCGTTCATCGCGCTACCGCAGCTACCTCCGCGAAATGTGACCTGGGCGAAAGTCGGCAAGTGGGTGCATCTTGCCAAGGTGGCATTCGAGAAATACTTCCTGCGCAAAGTGCGGACCGGCTCGATCACTCCGGTCTACGAGCGCTATGTGCTCAAGGCGCTCGGCATCGTCTCGCTCAAGCAGGAGCGGCCGTGAAGCGCACAGTTCACCTGGCCATCGCGATGTTCAGCATCGCACTGCGGGCCCAGGCGGAAACGCTTGAGCAGGCCTGGCAACTGGCCCTGGAGCACGATGCCGGTTTGGCAGCGGCCAGTGCCGATCTCGATAGTGCGCGATCGAGCGCGCGCGCGGCACGCGCCGAACGCATGCCGTCGTTGGCTGCGAGCGCCGGGTACACCCGCTTCGATTCGGCTCCGCAGTTCGACCTCGCCGGTCCAGGCATGTCGCTGCGAGCGCCGATCTTCGCAGGCGACGACTTCGTTTCCAGCAGCGCGCAGATCAAATTGCCGCTCTATACCGGCGGCCGCGTTTCCGCAGAGATCGATGCAGCGAGGTATGCCGCCTCCGGCGCCTCGGACGCAGAACGAGTGGCGCGGTTCTCGCTGCGACTCGACGTAGCGCAGTCTTATATCGATGTGCTGCGAGCGAACCACCTGCTGCAGACCGCAGAGTCGCGTGTCGCGAGCCTGACAGCGCATGCCTCGGACGTCGATGGCATGGTCAATCGGGAACTCGTTGCTCGCAGCGATCTACTTGCAGCACGGGTGGCGCTTGCTGACGCGGAACAACAGCGGGTGCGTGCCGCCAACGACGTGGCGCTTGCCTACGCTGCGTACAACCGGCGTCTCGGAGAGCCGCTCGATCGCACGCCGCTGCTCGAAGACAGCGTGCCGATGGATATTTCGCTCGCCGAGCAGCCGCTCAATTCGTTGATAGAGCGGGCAGTGGCGTCGCGGGGTGAACTGCGTGCCCAAGCGGCACTGGCCGATGCTCTGACGCAGCAATCCAAAGCCCAACAGGCAACTCTGCTGCCGCAGTTGGCGCTCTCCGTCGGCTATACGTACTTCGACAACGAAATCCTGGATCGCAAGGACTTCGCGACTGTTGGCGTAGGCGTGACCTGGAATCTGTTCGACGGGGGACAGGTTCGACAGCGCAGCGCGGCACTACGTAGTCGAAGCGTCGCGGCACGTCATCGGGCTGAAGATTTGCGCACGCTGATCGAACTCGATGTCCGTCAGTCCTGGCTAACAGTGCGAGAGGCGCGCAGTCGAATTGCCGCTTCGCGCGATGCAGTCGCGCAGGCAGACGAGAACCTTCGCATCACGCGTGAGTTGTACGGAACGGGCCTGGGCACGAACACCCAGGTGCTCGACGCAGTGACTCTGCAGTTGGAAGCGGCCAACAACTACGAGAACGCTGTGCTCGATCATGCATTTGCCGTTCTCGCCCTGGCACGTGCCGTGGAGGCGATGTGACGTAGTCCAAGCGGGTCAGGTTGAAATTCCTCCCTACCTGTGAGAGGTCTGTCATGCATCGCGTTTCACGAAGTTTGTTACCTTCGCAACGCTCACGGTGGCGGAGGGCGCCGATCCTGCGAAAGCACGGTCATTGCTAGAACCTGCCGAACGAAGTTGCCTCGTCTCCAACTCGTTGAGAGGAACCCGCACGCTCGAAATCGAAGTGATCACGAGTTCGCGCTGAGCTGCCACCACAACACCGCCAGCACTAGCGTCAGCAGCCAAAGTAGCCAGGGCGACATCAGCTACCAAAGGGGATGCCTCGGCGATTGGTAGCCAAGCCCGTGCACGAACAACGCGCACACAGCGATCAACAATGGCGAGAGCAGGCCATGCCCAGTTCGCGTGAGTTTGCAGCCTCGTATTGCCGGCAGCAGCATCAGTCCTTGCGAGATCAGGCTCAGCTCATCGTCGAGCCGTAGTGAGCATGGCCGGTCATCAAACCTCATTGAAGCGATCCAGTGGAAGACTCTGCCTCCGACTGATTCGAATTGGCGAGGAGACTTCAGTAGAGGATTGGTGCGGCAGTACAACTGCATTCCAAACCATACCTCCGTGCTTACCTGCTCGACTGTGATGGAGCTGAGACCCGGGTGATACCGTACTTTCACTGAATCAAATGGGGCAAAGCGCGATCAGGCCAAGGGCCTGGCCGCACTAGAATCGTCCTTGCGAGTACCGCGCTTCGGACCCCAAGGGTGGTGTCGTTACGCTGCGCGCGGCCTTAGACGTTCACCTGCCATCGGAGAAAAACCATGCTTCCCGTCGTATCTCCGCCGCTCATTTGCGCGGCCCGTTTGGCGCATAGAGTTGCGAGGGCACGGAGCGCATGCGCCGCAAGATACCGATAGAGCGCCTCAGAGGATTGCTCGAGTCCGAGAGTGGTCTGGAGACAGCCGATGCAAAGTCGCGCAATCAGCTCTACGGGCCGAACGATATCGTCGAGGCGCCGCCCGGCACGTGGCGAGAGCTGGCGCGTGACACATTGCGCGATCCGATGCTCTGGTTCCTGGTGGGCACCGCAGTTCTTTTCGCGTTTCTGGGCGACTACGCTGAAGCCATAACGCTCGCGTGCGCGGTCGTTCCCCTGATAGGCATGGACGCGTACCTTCATCGCCGTACGCAGGCATCAACGCGCGGACTTGCGAGCAGGCTCGCGACAACGGCGAGGGTCATGCGTGACGG
>JAIBJL010000539.1 GCA_020029545.1 Gammaproteobacteria bacterium | reverse complement strand
CCCCTCTCGGTCGCGAGCTCGTCAGTCACTGAGGCCTGTATTTGCGGAGGTTTCAGCCGCACGCAGGGCAGTTGGGCAGGGCAGTGCGGGCAGGTGCTGAGCGGCGTGTGAAGGGGTCAATCACCGGCGCCGATGCACAGGGCCAGTTCCTTAGTTCGATCTGGGCGCCGTTCCTTCGTCCCGACCTTGCACCTTCCGGCCGGCGCGCGCAGTCGCCGTCAAGGTCGGCCGTCGTGATGAGCGTCCGGCATTCTCCAGCGTCCCCAGGCCGCGCCTTGATGGCGGCGAGCACGGCGGCAGGCTCAAGGCAAGTCGGGAGCCCCGATCAGCCGCGGTTCTTGAAGCGCCAGCTCTCGTTGCCGGTCTCGATGATGTCGCAGTGGTGGGTGAGCCGGTCGAGGAGCGCCGTCGTCATCTTGGCATCGAAGAACACGTTCGGCCATTCGCCGAAGGCCAGGTTGGTCGTGACGATGATGGACGTGCGCTCGTAGAGCCGGCTGATCAGATGGAACAGCAGCTGGCCGCCTGATTGTGCGAACGGCAGATAGCCGAGCTCGTCGATGGCGACCAGATCAACACGCGTCAGCCTGTCGGCGATACGTCCTGTCTTTCCAACTTTCGCCTCGGCCTCGAGCTGGTTGACCAGATCGACGGCGTTGAAGTAGCGCGCTTTCCTGCCCAGCCGGATGCAACTGCGCGTGATGCCGATTGCGAGGTGGCTCTTGCCGGTACCTGTACCCCCGACTGCCACCACGTTGCGCTGCTGCGCCAGGAAGTTCGCGCTGGCCAGATCGCGCACCAATTGCTCGTTGATCGGCGTATCCTTGAAGGCGAAGTCGGCAAGCTCCTTGGCCAGGGGCATCTTGGCAATCCCCATTTGGTAGCGGATCGAGCGTGCGTGCTTCTCGGCGAGCTCCTGCTTGAGCAGTGCACCAATGATGTGTTCGATGCTGTGCTTGCGCTTGATGCCTGTGGCGAGGATCTCGTCATAGGCCGCCCGCATGCCGGAGAGCTGCAGGGCGGCCATCATCTCCAGGATCTCAGACCGATCCATGACCCGCTCCCATCATCGCGCTGACGCAGGCAGCGAGGGGATCGGGCGGTGGGCGCAGGCCGTCGTAGCGAGCGCAATCGGCGCGAGGGAGGACCTGCAGACGCAATTGCTCTGGTGTGGCAACGGTCGACGCAGGTGCCGGATCGCTGCGACGGGCAAGAATGTTCAAGATCACATCGGAACTGTGCGTGCCTGCAGCAAGCGCTTCAGCGCATGCTTCTTCCACCGCGCTCAGTCCATCGCACTCAACCGCGGTGAGGATGTGGACCATCTGCCGACCACCGTCCTTCACACCCTTGAGCTTGCGTTGTACCCGGCCCAGTGCCCCTGGCATCTCCATGAACGGTGCGCCGTTGCGCAACGCGCCAGGCTTCTTTCTCAGGACATCGAGATAGTGGCAGGGATTGTATTCGACGTGGTTGCGCCCGAATGAGCGCGGATGCTCCCCGACGATCGTCCCGTTCTGCTTCACAACGATCCGATCGGCATAGGCGTAGACGTCGACCGGATGGCCAACCGCCGTCGACATCACCGAGTACTTGTTGTTGTCGAACCGCACCAAGCACGTCTTCGACACCGACGCCGGCGTCGACCGGTAGGCATCAAAAGGTCCTCGGTAAGGGATCAGCTGATCGCGTTCGGCCTCGAACACTTCAAAGATCGTCTTGTCCGGGAACTCCGGGTGCGCCTGCTTCTTGGCGTGCGCCACACACTGGTCGGTCAGCCACGCGTTGAGATCATCAAACGACTTGTAGCGTGGCCGCGGAACGAACAGGTCCTTGCGCAGATTCTTCACCTGGTTCTCGACCTGCCCTTTCTCCCACGCCGCTCCCGGTGTGCACGGCGTCGGCTCCACCAGGTAATGGCTCATCATCTGCAAGAAGCGCCGGTTGAACGCCCGCTCCTTGCCCACGAAGATCGCGTCGACCGCGGTCTTCATGTTGTCATAGATGCCGCGCTGGCACGCGCCACGGAAGAACGCAAACGCCTTGTCGTGCGCGTCGAACAGCATCTCCTGAGCCTCGCGCAGATAGGCCCGGATGAACGACATGCGGCTGTGGCTGAGCCGCATGTGCGCAACCTTCACCTCCGTCGTTACCCCGTCCAGGATGACGACCTCGTGGCTCCAGTCGAACTGGTATGCGTCGCCGGGTGGAAAGAGCAGAGGCACAAACGCGGATGCGCTCTCTGCTGCGTGCTCCTGACGCCAGCGTTGCGCGTATCGCCTCACCGCATCATAGCCACCAGGGTAGCCGACCTCTCGCAGCTGTTCGGTCAAGCGTATCGTCGTCAGCCGCAAGCGCTTCGGCTTCGCCATGTTCGCTTCGAGAAGCTTGTCGAGTTGGCTTACGAAAGGCCCCAACTTCGGCAGCGGCTGATCTTTGCGCTCGTAGACAGGGGCCGTCTCCCCGCCTCGCACGATGCGCCGCACCGTGCCGCGCGACAGCCGCAGCTCCCGCGCTATCGCCTTGATCTTCTTCTTTTGAACCCAGTACGCCCGCCGAACTCTGCCGATCGTGTCCACCGTCACCATCCCCGTCGTGCTCCCTGCAACTCGTGTGCAGGCAGCAGGTTGAAACCTCGGGGTTAAGGGTCAGATTTGGACGCCGATTACCCCGCTACGGGGTCACTTTTCCACGCCGCGCAACACACATGCCCACCGCTACCGCGAGCTGAAGCGCCGCGAGATCACGTGGGCGCTGCCTACCTGAGACCTTGTCCTGGTCTGCTATGGGTCTTGGCCGTGTGAATTGGGCATGCGCCGACGGCCAAGCTGAGTAGATTCCGAGTCTGCAATCTCGGTCTTGCGCCCGGCTAAGGTCTGCCCCATCACCTTGCTGACCGACCCGCGCACGTTCGACGAGTTGGCAACCGATGTCTCCCCTCAAGCGGGCGTCTGCGAAGCAAGGACAACCCCAAAAGCGGGAGCAAGGCCTGCTTCGTTCATCAGTCGAGGGCGCTATGCACAAGAGCCGCGAAC
>JAIBJL010000212.1 GCA_020029545.1 Gammaproteobacteria bacterium | reverse complement strand
GGACAAGAGCAAGACAAGAAGAGACTAGTTCGGCGTCGGGCCGACTCGCTTGATATCCGGCAAGAGGAAGTGGATGGAGGACGAAGGTCTACAGCCTACAGCCCACAGCCTAGCGGGCCTCGTCCGGCGCCTCATCAGGTGTGTGCGCGGCGATCGACAGGGCGTGAATATCGGTCTGCATCATCTTCCCCAATGAGCGATACACCAGTTGATGACGCTGCAAGGTGCGCAGTCCGGTGAACTTGGGCGAAATCACGCGCACGCGGAAGTGCCCGCGACCGTCGCGCGCGCCCGCGTGGCCGGCATGCAAGTGGCTGTCGTCGATGAGATCGATCGCATCCGTCTCCAGTGCTGCACTGAGCAGCAGGCGCATGCGTTCCAGTCGCTCTGTAGTGGCCATGCGTGAATCAACCTGAGGACGAGTCGGCAGGCAGTTTGGACGCCAGCCAAATGCCCTGCAGCAGAGCGAACAACAGCGTCATCCCCAGCACGCCGAACAGTTTGAAATCCACCCAGACGCTTTCGCTGAAATTCCAGGCGACGAACAGGTTGATGCCTCCCAGCGCCAGAAAAAACGCCGACCACGCCCAGTTCAGGCGGCGCCACAGGGGCCGCTCCAGCGGCATATTGTCGCCGAGCATGCGCTCGATCAGCGGGCGATCGCCGATGAACTGACTGGCGGCAAAGCCGATCGCGAACAGCCAGTTCACGATGGTTACCTTCCATTGAATGAAGGACTTATCATGCACAAGCAATGTCAGACCGCCAAAGACCAGTACCAGTCCGCCGGAAATCAATGACATGGTGCTGATCTTGCGAAAGCGGATCCATTGCACCGCCGCCTGCACGATGACCGCCACAATGATCACTCCCGTGGCGACGTAAATGTCCGTCAGCTTGTAGGCGATGAAAAAGGCGATGACCGGGAAAAAATCGAACAGCAGTTGCATTTGACCGATGAAGTCAGACCGTGAAAGGCGGGTATCATACTGAAAATGCTTCGGCATCTGTTCGGCGCGTCTGTTCGGTCCGTCTGGCAGACAAGCCGGTTCGCGCCATCGCCCCGCCTGCCAGCAGGCCACCCCCTCATCGATGCAACTCACGACGCGCTCATCGCTCAGTACGACTCCCCCGTCCTTCCGAGGGTGGGGTCGCCATATGGTTCATATGCCTAGCAAGTTTCTCGAGATTCATCCGAAAGATCCCCAGTCGCGCCTGATCCGACAGATCGTGGAAATTGTACAGGGGGGTGGCGTGGTCGTTTATCCGACCGATTCCTGTTACGCCTTCGGTTGCCATATCGGCGACAAATCGGCCATGGAACGCATCTCGCGCCTGCGCGAGACGGATCGTCATCATCATTTCACGCTGGTGTGTCGCGACCTCTCTGAGATTTCGAAATACGCGCGCGTCAACAATCAGCAGTACCGCACGCTGAAGGCGTTCACACCGGGCCCCTATACATTCATCCTGGCGGCAACCAAGGAGACACCCAAGCGGCTGCAGAACGAAAAGCGGCGCACCATCGGCATTCGTGTGCCGGATCACCCGGTGCCGCAGTTGCTGCTGGAGACTCTCGGCGAGCCCATGATGAGTTCGACCCTGCTGATGCCGGGCGATGAATTTCCAATGACCGATGCGCGCGAGATCCAGGAGCGGCTGTTTCACCAGGTCGACGCCGTCATCGACGGCGGCAATTGCGGTCTGGAGCCGACGAGTGTGATCGATCTGGAAGGTCCTGCGCCGCTCGTGGCCCGTCGCGGCAAAGGCGACGTCAGCGCTTTCGAGTAACGGCGGCGTCGTTCGCAACGGACCGAGATCGCCATACTCCCGAAGCCGCAACGCCAAGCTGCGTATAATGTCCAGGCTCAACAGTCTTGTTGGCTGTCGAGGTGAGAAAAACCTCGTAAGGCATTGAACAAAAAGTTCGTCTGGCGATGCTTGCATCGCTCTTAAGGGTTCTTGAAGGGACAAGCATTGAGCGCGACCACCACCGGCAGTCGACGGGTTCTCTCCGGCATGCGTCCCACGGGCGCATTGCATCTGGGCAACTATCATGGCGCCCTGAAGAATTGGATCGATCTGCAATACAAGTACGAATGCTATTTCTTCGTCGCCGATATCCATGCGCTGACGACCGGTTACGAGGACACCTCGAAGCTGGAATCGAATGTGTGGGAAATGGTCATCGACTGGCTGGCAGCCGGACTCAATCCCGCGACCTCGACCATGTTCATCCAGTCGCGCGTGCCCGAGCATTCGGAACTGCATCTGCTGTTGTCGATGATTACGCCGCTGGGCTGGCTGGAGCGCGTGCCGACCTACAAGGATCAGCAGGAACAGCTCAAGGATAAAGATCTCGCGACGTATGGTTTCCTGGGGTATCCGCTACTGCAAAGCGCCGACATCCTGTTGTACAAGCCGGCGCTGATTCCGGTGGGCGAGGATCAAGTCGCGCACGTGGAAATCACTCGTGAAATCGCCCGGCGGTTCAATCATGTCTATGGCCGCGAACCGGACTTCGAGCTCAAGGTCGACAAGGCGATCAAGGGGTTGGGTAGTAAAAACGGAAACCAATACAAAGAATTGCGTCGTCTTTATCAAGAAAAGGGTGACCAGGCTGCCATTGAAAAGGCGCGCGCATTGCTGGCGGGAAATTCACGCCTGACGCTCGCCGACCGCGAACGCCTGCTCGGCTACCTCGAAGGCACTGGGCGCAGCATCCTGGTGGAATGCGAAGCGTTGTTGACCTCGGCGGCGAAGGTCCCGGGGCTCGACGGTCGCAAAATGTCCAAGTCGTACGGCAACACCATCGGCCTGCGCGAAGATCCCGATGCCGTGGCGGCGAAACTCAAGCAGATGCAGACCGATCCGGCGCGGGTACGCCGCGCAGATCCGGGCGACCCCGACAAATGTCCCGTCTGGGATCTGCACAAGATATATTCCGACGCCGCGACGCAAGCCTGGGTGCAGGAAGGCTGTCGTTCTGCAGGCATCGGCTGCCTCGACTGCAAGAAGCGTCTCTCCGACAGGGTCGTCGCCGAGATCAGCGGCATTCGTCAGCGTGCGCAGGAGTACGAGGAGAATCGCGACCTGGTACGCGGCATCATCGCGGAAGGGTGCGAGAAGGCGCGCGATCTGGCGCGTCAGACGCTCGAAGAGGTCCATCAGGCGATGGGAATGAACTACAGGTAAGGAACCGGTGAAGCCAGAACTCAAACTCGTGGAAGACACCGGAGCGGACCTGGTCGGTGATCAGTTCGTCCCGCCGCCGCAGCAATCGGAAATGCCGTTTGCCATGGTGGAAGGTGAGCGTGTCACCGAGATGCCGAAGGATCTGTACATCCCGCCGGATGCGCTGCAGGTGTTTCTCGAAGCGTTCGAAGGCCCGCTCGATCTGCTGCTGTACATGATCCGCAAGCAGAACATCGACATTCTCGATATTCCCATTGCCGAGATCACGCGCCAGTACATGAAGTACATCGACGTGATGGCGGAACTGCAGCTGGAGCTGGCGGGTGAATATCTGTTGATGGCGGCCATGCTGGCCGAGATCAAGTCGCGCATGTTGCTGCCGCGACCGCCCAGCACCGAAGGCACCGAGGAAGACGATCCGCGCGCCGAACTGGTACGGCGGCTGCAGGAATACGAGCGTTTCAAGAAAGCCGCCGAAGACATGGATGCCCTGCCGCGCATGGAGCGCGATGCCATGGCGACTTCGGCTGAGTTGACCGAGCGTAAGGTGGTCCGCGCGCCGCCGCAGGTGTCACTGCAGGAAATGCTGCTCGCCTTCCGTGATGTGCTGGCGCGCTCGGACATGTTTGCGCATCACCATGTGAATCGCGAACGCCTGTCGGTGCGGCAGCGCATGGCGGATATCCTGAGCAACCTGGGCGCCACGGCATTCATGGATTTCGGTCAGCTGTTCCGGGCCGAAGAAGGGCGGATGGGCGTGACGGTCACGTTCATCGCCATTCTCGAGTTGATGAAGGAAGGGCTAATCGAGATCGTGCAGGCTGAGCCCTATGCCCCGATTCATGTGCGACCGGCGAGCGGTTCGCGGCGTCTGTCGCTGGTCTCCAGCGGCGAGGCGGTGAGTCCGGATGCCGAGAACGAAGCGGCCTTGGCACAGCCGTCGCTGCCCGATGAAGACGCCGAAGTCGACGTCGACGCGGAAGTGCCGGCCGACAGCGCCCATATTAACGTCGACGACAGCGATTCTGCGCTGCCGGTCAGCGGCGCGTCAGATGCGGCTATTGAGGAACTGACGCCAGCAGCCGACAGCGTGGCCGCGGCGATCCCACCGGATCACAATGACGCGGACGACAGTGCGGTTGAAAATGCGACGGATAATGTAACAGCGGATGATGAAGCAACGACGGACAGCGATCCCGACGCAGCGGATGCCGTCGATTTCGATCGTTGAACTTCAATGCGACGCTTGACGTTGCGCAAGTGCGCAACGCGCGGGCGCACACAGTGACGCAGGTGGTACTCAAGCGATGAACGAGCAAGATCTGGAAACCGAACAAGCACGGGCGAACGGTGGTGAGAAGCAGGTGGCCCAGGTAACGCCGGCGGAATCGTCTGCAGCGGGCGAACCCACGGCGAGTGCGGTACCGGGCGATACGCCGACGACGCATGTGTTGTCGGCAGTGCTCGAACAGGACGAAGCAGTGAACCAGGAATTGAAGTGCCTGATCGAGGCCACCTTGCTGGCAGCGGGTCGTCCGGTGACGACGCAACAGTTACTGGAACTGTTCGAAGAACGTGATCGCCCGAGCGAGGAACAACTGCAAGGTGCGCTGGCAGCCCTCGGTCAGGACTACGCCACGCGCGGCATCGAACTCATGCAGGTTGCCAGCGGCTGGCGTATCCAGGTGCGGGCGCGCTATGTCGAGTCGGTATCGCGACTCTGGTCGGAGCGACCGTCGAAGTACTCGCGCGCGCTGCTCGAAACGCTCGCGCTGGTGGCCTATCGCCAGCCCATCACACGCAGCGAGATCGAGGAAATCCGCGGTGTCTCGATCAGCTCGACGATCATGCGCACCCTGCAGGAGCGTAATTGGATCCGCGTCGTCGGTCACCGTGAAGTCCCCGGTCGTCCCGAACTGCTCGGCACCACACGCGAGTTTCTCGACTATTTCAATCTCAGAAGTCTCGATCAGTTGCCGACGCTGGCCGAACTGAAGGATCTGGAATCGATCGGTGTGCAGCTCGAATTGCCCGGCAACGAAGCTGCTGCCGACGCGCAGGACGGCGCCGCAGAATCTGCTCCTGAGGAAACAGAAACTGCAGCAGCGGAGACGGACGTGACAGACGATCCGGAGCTGTCGGCGGATGCGGATGTCGACAGCGACGCCGAGATCGATGACGAAGACGATGACGCGCCGACGCTAGTGGCTTCAGCGGACGACGATCGGGATTGCAGTCGTCACATCACCGAGCCGCCGCACGACGATCGCTGAAGCGGAGTGAGAATGGTGAGTAGTGAGTGGTGAGTGGCAAGAGCGCCAGTACCCGTTCTGCCCACTCACGACTCACTGCTCACCACTCACCTTCACCCCCCCATGCCCGAACGTCTCCACAAAATCCTCGCACAGCACGGTCTCGGTTCGCGTCGCGAAATCGAGCGCTGGATGCTGGAGGGGCGTGTGCGGCTAAATCACGCGCCGGCACAGGCAGGCGCGCAATTCTCACCCGGCGATCGTGTGGCGATCGATGGCGTCGATGTGACGGCACGATTGCGCGAGAGCGGCGCCGCGCAAGTGCTCCTGTATCACAAACCGCAGCACCAGGCGGTAACGCCGGGTCCGGATATGCGCAGCGAAGCTGCGGATGAAGCTGCGGGCGAATCGGTCATGGAACGGCTGCCGGCCCGGCGCGGCTTGCGCTGGCTGGCCATCAATACCATGCAGACCGGCGACAGCGGACTGTTGCTGTTCACCACCGATGGCCGTCTCGCCGATGCATTGCGGCGGCGTGCAGAAGTGATTCCTGCGGCGTATGTGGCGCGCGTTCTGGTGCCGCCGGAATTCGATGTGACTGCATTTCCTCTGGAGGTGCGCTACGACGAAGCAACGATCGCATTCGCCGCTATCGAGTCCGCCGGTGGCGAGGGCGCGAATCGCTGGTTTCGTATCGAGGCCAATCACTCCCATCGACGTGCCGCCGTGCGGGCGCTGTTCGAGAGTCGCGGTCTCGGGGTCAGTCGCGTGACACAGGTGAGCTATGCCATGCTGGAACTGCCACGCGACCTGCCGCGTGGCAAACACCGCGAACTTAACGACACGCAGGTGCGTGCGTTGTATTCGCTGGCCGGCATGGAGTTGCCCCATGTGCGCACGGCGCAAGAGAGCCAGAGTCGGGGCGCCGGCGCCCGCAACAGGAATGCGCGCGCCGCTAGCGATGCGGCGCCAGCTCGAAAATCCTCTCCTAAGCCAAAGACGGCACGCGTCAGCGTGGACCGCGCGGGCGGTCGCGCCGGGCGGCGTCCCGGCGGCAAGGCGCCGACGCGCCAGCGCACCAAACCCGGCGCTATTGGCAGTCGAAAGTCTGACCGCTGATACCGGTGCTGGCCGGGCCGAGCGCAAACAAATACGGCATGACGATCGCTTCGGGCGGTAGCAATGTGTTGCGATCCTCCGCCGGGTAAGCCTGCAGCCGCATATTCGTGCGCACCTTGCCGGGGTTGATGCTGTTGACGCGGATCTTCTGCGATTCCAGTTCGTCCGCGAGCATGTGCATCATGCCGTCGCTGGCCCATTTCGACGCGAGGTACGCGCCCCAGTAGGCGCGCGGTCGCGACACGACGCCGCTCGATGTGAATATCACGCTCGCATCGGATGCCTGACGCAGCAAAGGCAGGCAGCGTTGCGTCAGCAGGAAGGGCGCGTTGACATTCACATGCATTACTCGCAGCCACTTCGGCACATCGTAGTGTTCGATCGGCGCGCGCTCACCGAGCATGCCGGCGTTGTGCAGCAAGCCATCCAGTCGCCCGAATTCCTTTTCGATGACGTTGAACAGCGCCTCGTATTCGGTCGGGCCGGCTTTTTCCAGATCCAGCGGCAGAATTGACGGTCGGGCATTGCCGGCGCCGACGATCGTGTCGTACACCGCTTCCAGTCGTTTGACGTTCCGCCCATGCAGGATCACGCGCGCACCGTGGGCGGCAGCCGCAATGGCCACTGCCCTGCCGATGCCGTCGCTGGCACCGGTAATGAGTATGACGCGCTCATGGAGCGCATCGGCGGCAGGCAGATAGGTACGAGGGTCTTGCATGATGAATGTCGATCTTCGCAGATGAAGCCAGGTATCGCGCTCAATTGGCGCTGTGCTAAGGAACGCTGCGCGCTGCGCGCCAGGCGGTCCAGGGTTTGGCAAACGCGCCCAGTTCGACGCGTTCCTTGGCGAGGTTGAAGTCCAGCGCGGCCATTCGTTTCAGTAACTGGCGATGCAGCGTGCCGAGTACGATCAGCGGCCGCAGGTACGCCCGGCCGGCGCGCGCGATTTCAGCCAGGGAAGCATCGAGTTCCGATGCGACGGCATCGTGCAATTGTCGCAGTGCCGCGCGTGCGACAGGTTTGAATTCCGCCGCGGTGAAGTCTCCGAGCACGACACCATGCGCATCCAGGATATCGAGCGGCAAGTACAGACGTCCGCCGTACGCATCGGCGCGGCAATCGCGGACGATCTCGGTAAGGCGTACCCCGGCGCCAATCCGATTGGACGCAACTCGTGTCGCCGCATCGAGGTCGGCAGGTGCGAGCAACATCGCCAGTAGTTCAGCGATCGTGCCGCCGCTGCGACTGGCGTAGGCGCGCAGTTCCTGTAGATTGACGTAGGTCAGGCGAGCCAGATCCATGTCGGCCGCAGCAATCGATTCGTGCAGTTTCGCAAAATCGCTGCGTTGAGTCGCGCCGCCCGGGTTCAGCAGTCGCGCCGCAGGATGTTGCGGCGTGCCATTGATCAGCCGCTCGATTTCCTGGCGCCACCATTGCAGGCGTGTATGCGCGACATCGTGGTTGATGCTTTGCGCCGATTCGCGAATCTCTGCATCGACGACGAATAACGCGGTCGCTGCCTCGCGGATTTCCGCTGGCGCGTACAGGAGCGAGAAAAAGCGCATCGAACCGGGCGGCACGGCGCGGTTGATCATTGAGTCGTCAAGTACGGTGGGCGAGTTCACGGGATGAAGACGCTCTCTCGCGAAGTTATGGCTTTCCGGTTGTCCATCGCGCTGCGCCCGACCTACATGGATGTAGGAAGTGCCGAGCTGCGTCGGGAACGCAGCC
>JAIBJL010000538.1 GCA_020029545.1 Gammaproteobacteria bacterium | reverse complement strand
AGACGCGCCGAAGCAGCCACTCAAGCGAGCCAGCGACTACTCCGAGCCATCATCGACAATTCGACGGCCGTCGTCTACGTCAAGGACCTTCAAGGTCGTTACCTGCTCGTCAATCGCCGTTTTTCCGAGCTTTTTCATCTCGCCGGCGAGGCCGTCATCGGCAAGACCGACTACGATGTGGGCGTGTTTTCCAAGCAGGCAGCCGACGCGTTTCGCGCGATGGACCAGCGCGTGGCTGCTGCCGGCCACGCCCTGACGGAAGAGGAGACAGTGCCGCAAGACGATGGAATGCACACTTACCTTTCCGTCAAGTTCCCGCTCCACGATGCGAGCGGTCGACTGTATGCCGTCAGCGGCATTTCCACCGATATCACGGAGCGCAAGCGAGAGGAGAAGACGCAGGCCCAACTCGCGGCCATTGTCCAGTCCTCGGATGACTCCATCATCGGCACGACCCTGGACGGCATCATCAGCAGCTGGAATCCCGGTGCGCAAAAGCTCTTCGGCTATTCGGTACCGGAGGCTCTCGGGAGACCCGTCGCGATGCTCGTTCCGCCGGACCGACCCAACGAGGAGCCGGAGATTCTCAGGCGCATAGCGAGCGGCGAAGGCGCCGACCACTTCGAAACGATGCGAGTGAGGAAGGACGGCAGCCAGGTCGCCGTGTCCGTCAACATTTCGCCGGTCAAAAATCATCGTGGTGAGGTTATCGGCGCTGCGAAGATCGCACGCGACATGACCGAGCGCAGACACGCCGAGCAGAAGCTTCAGGCGCAGCTGGCGAGGCTCAATCTTCTCGGTCGCATCACGCGTGCTATCGGCGAGCGCCAGGATCTGCCGAGCGTTCTTCAGGTGGTCGTTCGAACTCTGGAGGACCAACTGCCGATCGATTTCGGCTGCATCTGCACCTACGAGCAGGGAAGCGAGTCATTGACGGTTGCTAGCGTGGGCGTCAAGAGCCAGTCACTCGCCAAGGAACTGTTGGAGCAATCGCACACCCGTGTCGATCAGAACGGCCTGTCCCGTTGTATCCAGGGCCAATTGGTTTACGAGCCGGATATCGGTCCGCTGGAATACCCATTTCCGCAGCAACTCGCACGCCATGGACTGCGCTCACTGGTGCTTGCTCCGCTCTTGTCCGAGAACCGCGTGTTCGGTGTTCTGGTCGCTGCGCGGTGCGATGGTCACGGGTTCAGCAGTGGAGACTCCGAGTTCCTGCGGCAGTTGAGCGAACATGTTGCTCTCGCTGCGAAGCAGGCGCAGGTGTACGCGGCCCTGGAGCGGGCCTATGAAGAATTGCGTCAGACACAGCGCGCAGTGCTGGAGCAGGAGCGACTGCGCGCGCTCGGCCAGATGGCGAGTGGGGTTGCTCATGACATCAACAATGCCATCTCTCCGGTCGCGCTCTATACCGAGTCGCTGCTGGAGCGAGAGACGGGTCTCAGCGAGCGAGGGCGTCAGTCCCTGGTCACGATCCAGCGTGCCATCGAAGATGTCGGGCAGACAGTCTCGCGGATGCGAGACTTCTACCGCCCGCGCGAACCGCAGCAAGTCCTGGCAAGCGTCGATCTCAACCAACTCGTCGTGCAGGTGGTCGATCTCACGCGTGCGCGCTGGAGCGATTTGCCGCAGCAACGAGGCATCGTCATCGACGTACAAACCGCTCTGGCCTCCGATCTTCCTGCGATTCAGGGCGCCGAAAGCGAAATCCGCGATGCTCTGACGAATCTCCTGTTCAATGCAGTGGATGCAATGCCGGATGGGGGCCCACTCATACTGCGGACCACCGTCGTGTCTGGCGCCGTGCGCGTGGAGGTACGCGACGCGGGCGTGGGCATGGACGAGGACACGCGGCAACGCTGTGTCGAACCCTTCTTTACCACCAAGGGAGACCGCGGTACGGGTCTTGGGTTGGCCAGTGTCTACGGCACGGTGGAGCGTCACAGCGGCACTCTTGAGATCGAGAGTGAACCCGGCAAAGGCACGACGGTGCGACTCGGCTTCCCCGCAATGGTATCTGGCCTTGCTTCAACCGTCCCCGATGCCGCTCATCGGAGACCGACGCGCCATCTACGCATACTCATCGTCGACGACGATCCACTGATCATCGAAGCGCTGCGAGACTCCCTGCAAAGCGACGGGCATCGGGTCACCACTGCTGACGGCGGTCAGGCCGGCATCGACACCTTCATCGCGGCGGAGCAGGGCAAGGAGCCATTCGAGGTCGTGATCACGGATTTGGGAATGCCGTACGTGGACGGCCGCAAAGTAGTGTCCGCTCTACGAAGCACTTCGCGAGCGATACCCATCATTCTGCTCACTGGCTGGGGGCAACGCCTGACCTCCGAAAACGATATTCCGCATGGCGTGAATCGCGTCTTGTCGAAGCCACCGCGCTCGCACGAATTACGGGCGGCGCTTGCGGAACTGACCGAGAATGTCTCGCAGCTCTGATCGGTGAACAGCTACATTCGCAGTCGTTTGTGATGCCGACGTGTTTGTGCCGTTCATCAATATCACCGCGACGGAGCGCACTGGGTGAAGCCGTAGCGATGCCGCCTTCGGGCGGCATTGATTTGAGCGCCGACGAATACAAACTGTGGGACGCGGCGAGAGAGGTGGTCCAGCCACCCGCAGCATGTGGGGAGGGCGGGCTTCGTTGACAGCCGCAGTTGCCAGCGTGGGCGAATAGTCCGACGGTATCAGCGGCTTCGGGCTCGGCCGCTTTAGGCGCCTGTGTTTGTTCGGCTACCGTTAATCGCGAAAAAGGTGAGGAATGCCGGGACTGCCAAGGCCGTGACAAAAGCGGCAACTGCGCCAACCGTCGGTTTCATCGCAATGAGCAATGTAATCATGAGTCCGATAGCCAAACCCATGATAGTGCCAGCAGCGACGCCGCGCCAAAGTACCTTTTGTTCGCCGTTTGTCATTTCACACCTCGAAAGGCTAGCGTCACTCTACCACCCAAAGTGAAGTTGGCGGAAGCGGTGAGATTCGAACTCACGGATGGCGTTAACCATCGCTAGTTTTCAAGACTAGT
>JAIBJL010000537.1 GCA_020029545.1 Gammaproteobacteria bacterium | reverse complement strand
TGTAGAACGGCAGATGACGGCCCGCTATCGCGAAGTCCTTGGTGTTGTGCACCCGAGTTGCCGCGTACAGACCGATCCCGACCGAGATGATCCAATAGATGATGACGAACCAGAACAACGCACCCATGATGCGGCTTTCGAATGATTCGGAAAGCGGGGAATATAGCGCGGATCGAGAAGGCTGCGGGAACGCAGGGCCGTAAGCTCAGGATGACAAGGCGGTGAGCGCTCGCACGCTGGCCTTCGCGCTCCGGCGACCCAGGCGAGGGAGGAATTGACACCCGCCGCTTGAACGTCAATTCGCGAGCGCGGATCTTAGAACGTATAGCCGACCGTGGCGCCGAGGCCCCAGTCGGGGCTGATGTCGGAGAAGCCGGCGATGCCATAGATTTGCAACTTGAGGTTCGGCGTGAGCTTTTGCGCGACGAACAACGAGGCCTCACTCACCGGATCGCTGCCTGGCAGCAGCTTGTTGCGGAAATCGTACGAAAGTCCGGCCGACGTCGCGTCGGTGAACTTGTACGAAAAGCCGATACCGGCGTACCACGGGTTTCGGAAATTGATGCGTCCGCCGAGTTTCGTGCAAGTCGCATCACGGAGTTCGGGGTCGCCCTTTCTGGTCCAGCCCACACTGAGGTAGGGCGAGAACTTGCCGAATGTCTGATAGAAATCTGCCTGCCCCGAGTAGTCGTTCTCGCCGGTGGTAATCAGACACTTGTCGCGATCGGCGGTAGCGAGCTTTATCTTGCTGCCGAGGTCGAGGCCGACGACCGATTTGGCTGGATCGAGCACTGTGACGAACGCCGAGGCCGTCACGTCGCCCAGACCAGATTGGGTCTGCGCAGCGCGCGTCACGATCGGCGTCGAACTCGTCGTGCTCGTGGAGGCGGTCGGGCAACCCGCCGGTGGGTTGTCCTCCGGCTGGCCATTGCCGCTGACCAGGCATTCGTTGGTGCCGTCGCCACGAATGAACTGGCTCGCGGTAGACGCATTGACCAGACTGGCAATGGTTTCGCCGGTCTCGCGGTTCGCCGTTCCCTTGATATGCACCCACGGCACGACAAGCCTGAAGGTCCACGGCCCGGCTTCGTACTTGACGCCGATCGGCACGGTCCAACTATCGGTCTTTTCCGGATCGCCGTATTTCCCGCTGGTGAATTCAGCGCCGGTCGACACGCTCACTTGCGAGAAAGCCGCCGCGGGGGCACAGGCCAGGCTGAGCGCGATGAGGCGGGTAAGAAGTGTCTTCATTCTCTTGGCCTTTTGTCCGAAATTTGTTGGCTTTGTCCGATTGCCTGATGAGCATCGTGACGGCGCTTCACGCATCGAGCGTGCCAAAATTCCGGGAAACTGGTATCGATCAGTTGCGGCCGCTGCGGCCGGATTCCGGCTTCACCGTCTTTTCGACCCGGTCGACGGCCGTTTCGGCTTTGCCGCTCCTCTCCACCTTTTCGACTTTCTCTACCTTCTCTGTCTTGTCGGTTTTTTCAACCTTGTCGATCTTTTCCGGCCGACTGCCCCGATCTCCCGAGCCGTCGCTTCGGTCACCAGACTCCCTGCCACCTTTGCTGCCATCGCCCCCGCGCCGGTCATCGCTGCCGCGATTGTCACCGCCGCTCGATCGACCGCCATCGGTGGAATCGTCGGAGGCTTTGCCAGGGACGCGGCCGCTCGCCCGACCATCCACACCGCTGCGGCCGCGTTCGATCTCGACCTCGATCCCGATGATTCGCCGACCCGACTCGATCCGCCCGGCTACCCGAACCCGGCTCCCCGCAGCGATTCCCGGTGTCGTGTCGACGCCCCGGCGGACTGCGGAGTCAAGCCGAACCTCGAATCCACTGATCTGGAGCATTTGCACGCTGCGTCCATGCACCAACCCTTCGACCACCACATCGCGCACCCGGCCGGCGAACGGCAGAGATGGATCGGCACGCCGTTCGCGTACCCGCAAGTGTCGCCCGTCCCACTGCCCGCGAACCAGCAGTTCGCCCGCAGTGCTACCACCGAGCCCGACGACGCTGAGCCCGTCGAGGTTGGCCACCCCGCCCTCCCTGCGCAAGAAACCGATCGCGCTCGCCTCGCGCAGATCGGCGGCCGATTCGACACGGGTTGCATGAACCACCCCACGGACGTCGCGCAGACCGGAGACTCTTACGAAGCTGCCTGCGGTTATCCGTGAAGCATCGACAGCAGGGGCCAGACGCACCTGCTGGCCCATCACCTCGAACACGCCACGATTCGGGTCGGTGCGGGTTACCGGACCCTCGAGGGCATTGAGAATCGCGATATTCCGGGCGGTGAGCCCCTTCGCGCCCGCGCCTGCCTCCATCGCAACTACCTGGCCGAGTGCAAGTCGGTTGAGGCTGCTGGGTCGTCCATTCATCGACACCGGCGTCGCAGAGTCGAAATGCACTTCCAACTCGCCGATGCAAACGCTCGCGAACCCGGTGATGGTTCCGACTATGTCGATTCCACCAATGCCGAAATCGGCCTGGTCGCCCGTTCCGCCAATCCCGCCCGCAGTTGCGCGGGTTCCGCCGATGCCTGACCCGGCGCGGTCGCCGGTGCCGCCAATGCCGCCCTGCTGTGCACCGGTGCCGCCGATGCCGCTGCCCGGTTGCACGCAAGCCTGCGCGGCGATCACGCCAGCCGGCAAGAGCAGCACCATGCCGGCCAGCGCGCAGGCGACCAGCATTCGCACCTTGTTGAAGAACCGGCGATCAGGACGTGGAAGCCGCATCGCTTTCGATTCCCGCAGCGGAATCATCCTGCTGCGAGGCCTCGCTGAAAAAGTAAATGCCGCAGGTGAACCGCTGGCGCGACTGGTCGTTGGGCCGGTCCTGCTCTTCGAGGATCATGGCCCGACGATTCAGTGCCAGCAACACGTCCATCCCGGTCTTGGTGGCCAATTCACGCAGCTTGGCTACTGAAGCGGCCGACAGCGCATCGTAGTGGACGCTCCGCTCCAGAAAGGGCGGTCCTTCGTCGAGCAGGTTGTGCGCAGCCGCGGCAGCGTGATCATGCAGGTTGTGGGCAAAGT
>JAIBJL010000211.1 GCA_020029545.1 Gammaproteobacteria bacterium | reverse complement strand
ACAAGTGGGTTGCCGTAATGGACGTTTTAGCTTCAAGGAACCGAGGATTGGATTGATGAAGCCAGTTTTCTTCCGGTTGTGGAACAATTTTCCAGATCACGCGACGTACCCTACGCTCAAAGATCTCTACACATGGTTGAGCGGCGTCGCTGAAAAGAATATCTACTCGCCAGGGTTTGGCCCAGCAGGAAATACCTGCGCTAGCCGTATGAGCGTGGCGCTAAATCGGAGCGGCGCGCCGATCAATAAAGCGATAGCAGCGAGTTGTGGCGCTAGAACGGTCAGCGCTGGAGATGGTGGCCAGATAATTTACGGCGTAGCAGATCTCCGAAAGTATCTGCTCAAAACGCTGGGAGAACCTGACCAAGATAGTGTTAGCCCGTTCGACAGTGAATTTCGCGGCAAGCGTGGCATCGTCGCTTTTACCGTCAATTGGAGCAACGCAGTCGGTCATATTGCTCTATGGAATGGAGTTCACTACCGAGAACCGGCTCACGACAACTACGCAACCTACGTCGATTCTCGAAACTCCAACGTCCGGACTTCTTTCGGTGAGTTTTGGGAGATCTCGTGATGTTTGACCGCAAGGGCTTTTGCGGTATCAGCACCGTATTGCTTGTATCACTACTCGGGCTCGGGTGTGCAGCTGCAGATGAAGGTCAGGTCGACCGCGATCTAGTCGAGTATGCGACGGCTGTTTGCCTGATTGAACAGAAGGATGATGCTTACTTGAAGGAGCAAGGTTATAGCTGGTCCAGTATTGCTATTCACGGAAAAGGATACTCTCCAAGCACATTGTCTCCCATCGATACCGCGGTCAAAAAACGACTTGCACAAGGCGACATGATAGTCGTGCATGATGAATCGGCTGCCTCAGGCAGTAAGGCATTGCCTTTGGTCTTTTGCGTTCGTGTTTCTGAAGCTCCAGCCGTGCGCGCAGCCATTGACGCTATCCGCATGAAATTGCGCGACGGTAATGCGGGCAACAAGTGATTTCCTCCAAGCGCCGAGCACTTCGTTGAGCAATAGCGCCCGGTTCAGATGGTTCGATACAGGCGCTCCGTCGGATCGAGAATTCCGTTCTGGCTACAGCCTACGGCCTACAGTCTACAGCCCAGCTCATTCCTTCCAGCCATACGAACGTGTTACCGCTTGCTGCCACGAGGCATACAGGTCGCCGCGTTGTGTCTTCGACATTTCCGGAGACCAGGTTTTTTCGATTCCCAAGTTGCGCTTCAAGTCGTCGATGTTGTGCCAGTACCCTGTGGCCAGACCTGCGGCATAGGTGGCACCGAGTGCCCACGTGCCAGCACCCACCAGTGCGCAGCTGCAAGCGGTGGCGCAGCAGATCGCCGAGCGAGTGGGGCGATTGCTGGAGAAGCGCGGCCTGGTCGAGCGCGACATGGAGAACGCCTGGCTCACCACCGACGGGTCAAGTGGACCGCTCGATGACCTGATCGGTCATTCCATCACCTACCGGATCGCGGTGGGTCCCCGCGCCGGGCAGGCGTTGTTCACGCTGCAGACGCTGCCTTCGAGTGCAACACCGGAAGCCGAGCAACAAGGCGATCATCGTGGTGCGGCGCAGGCCGGTGGATTCTCACTACACGCCGGTATCGACATCGAGCCTCATCAGCGTCCGAAGCTCGAACGACTGTGTCGTTACGTCAGTCGCCCGCCGGTGGCAGTGGATCGCATGGCGTTCACTGCATCAGGGCAGGTGCGCTACACGCTGGCCGCTTCTGCGCATCCATGCGCCCGCGGCATTAGTGATTGCCTTCACGTCAAAGACGCCGTATCGGGACGGCACCACGCACAGGGGCGTATGCGGCCGACAAGCGGCCCCCGGAAGGACTTCTGGCCGCTGGGTCTGCCGGCGCCAAGTTCGGGCGCACCACAACGCTTGCTCGGCGAAGTAGACTGCGCACCGGGGGTGGTTGAATTTCCTATCCGCATTCGCCTTAGGGTTACGTGCGCTACCGCACTTGCCTAGCCGCCACCTCCTGTCGCGGCGCAGTACCAAACAGTCGTCGATACTCCCGACTGAATTGCGAGGGGCTTTCGTAGCCGACGCGATGGGCGGCGGTGGCGGCTTCCAGATGTTCGCTCAGCATCAGTCGGCGCGCTTCGTGCAGTCGTAGTTGTTTTTGAAACTGCAGCGGCGAAAGCGCGGTCATGGCCTTGAAGTGGGTGTGGAAGGTGGACACGCTCATGTGCGCGGCGTCGGCAAGGGCTTCGACGCGCAGCGGTTCGGCGTAGCGTTGTTGCAGCAATTCGATGGCACGATGCAACCGTTGCACAGAACCATTGCGCTCCATCAGATCCAGCAATTGCGGCGCCATGTCGCTGCGCAGTAGTCGATACCAAAGCTCGCGCAGTGCCAATGGCCCCAGCACCGGCAGATCGACGGGCGTGTCGAGCATGCGCATCAGACGCAACACCACATCCTGCAGTTCGGTGGGAATGCGCGCCACATGCAACGGTCGCGTTGCATCACTGCGAGCCGGAATGTCCGCGGGCAATTCGAGCAGCAGCTGCGCGACTTCGTGCAGGTCGATATCGATGCGCACACACAGATACGGTCGTTCGGGCGATGCCTCGACGATTTGGCCCAGCATCGGCAGCGTCACCGACACGATCAAGCAGTTGAAGGCATCGTAGTAATACGAGTCGGGTCCGACGATGGCGCGCTTGCGGCCCTGCACCACCACGCACAGACAGGGCCGGTACACCCCCGGCAAGGGCTGCGAGACTTCACTGGCGCGGATGAGATGCAGGGGCGCAAAGGCGGTTGGGGAGATGCCGTCGCACGGCGTACCGCGCGCGACCAGATCGGCGAGCTCGCCCTGCCGCGCGTCGAGATGTACAACTTTGTTGGTCGATATGTTGGTAGACATGTTTGTGGAAAGTGGCTCGCCGGGCAGGTCATCGAAATCTCATTGGAAAGCGTGTGGCGATCCTACCTGCATGCAGGCGACAAGACATCCCGCTACATAGCGGGTTCGGAGAATCAGGCAAGCATGATCGAGGACTGGGCTAGTGCTGTCGTGGCGATCCGCCGTACTGTGTCCTTCAGATATTCCACGGAGACCTCCCCATGAACACCTCTATTCCCCGCCGTCGTTTGGGTTCAACGCTTGAAGTGTCTGCCATCGGATTGGGCTGCATGGGCATGTCCGAGTTCTATGGCGATGTGGCGGAAAGCACCAGCTTGCAGGTGCTGAATCATGCACTCGACATGGGCATCAATTTTCTCGATACCGCCGATATGTACGGCGTCGGCACCAATGAAAAATTGCTCGCCAAAGTATTGAAGACGCGCCGCAAGGAAGTGGTGCTGGCCACCAAGTTCGGCAATGTGCGCGGCGAGAAGGGTGAGTTCCTGGGTGTGAACGGCAAGCCCGACTACGTGCGCGCGGCTTGCGATGCCAGCCTCAAACGTCTGGGGGTCGAGCAGATCGATCTGTATTACCAGCACCGCGTCGATCCCGCAGTGCCCATCGAAGACACCATCGGTGCGATGGCGGAACTGGTGGCTGCCGGCAAGGTGCGCTATCTGGGTATGTCCGAAGCGTCTGCCGCCACATTGCGTCGCGCCGCCGCGGTGCATCCCATCACCGCGTTGCAGACGGAGTATTCGTTGTGGACGCGCGATGTGGAAATGGAAATCCTGCCGACATGCCGGGAACTCGGTATCGGTTTTGTTCCCTATAGCCCGCTGGGTCGCGGCTTTCTCACCGGCGCAATCAGCACCACCAGTGATCTGGCGGCCAATGACTGGCGACGCAGCAACCCGCGCTTTGCCGAGGGCAATCTGCAACACAACCAGTGTCTGGTTGCGGCGGTCACCCAATTGTCAGCAGCCCGCGGTTGCGCTCCGGCGCAACTGGCGCTGGCGTGGCTGCTGCATCAGGGCAACGACATCGTGCCGATTCCCGGTACACGCAAGATCGAACGTCTTGAGGAAAATGCCGCCGCTACTCGTCTCCAATTCAGCCGGGACGAACTGCAACGCATCAACGCCGTGCTGACCGCGACCACCATCGCCGGTACGCGTTATCCCGAAGCGTCGATGACGGCGTTGAATCGTTGAGGCTGGAGTTCGCGTAGGGTGCCGGCACCGAGCGGTGGAAAGGCGCGTTTATTTGCACGGTTCTATGTCCATCGGTAAGCAGTGTCGTTTGAGGTTGTTTCAGCCGGAGAGCATCGAGGGCCGCGCTGCCGAGCCAACGTCCAAGCCGCGACATGTGGCGATGATCTGGGCCAAGCGCTTGAAGCGGGTATTCGGGGTCGACATCGAGGCCTGCGCGCGCTGCGGCGGGAAGCTCAAGATCATTGCCAGCATTGAGGAGTCGGCGGTCAGCGCAAAGATTCTGGCGCATCTGGAGCGCACGACCCCGGCTCAGTACCAGTCCGAGCTACCGCTCGGAGCGCGGGCGCCGCCAACGCAATCCCGCCTGCTGTGAATTCGAGGGAGTGAGAGTGTTTGCCGCTTGGCTGAGGCGGCGGGGTGGGTCAGCGTGTGCCTGGCTTTGGATCGGGGCGGGGAAGGACGGATTTCGCCGGTGCGGGCAGGGTGTATGCGGCCGACAAGCGGCCCCGGAAGAACTTCTGGCCGCTGGGTCTGCCGGGCAGGGTCTGCCGGCGCCAAGTTCGGGCGCACCATAACGCTTGCTCGGCGAAGTAGACTGCGCACCGGGGGTGGTTGAATTTCCTATCCGCAAACGCGTGCGCAGATTCAAGGATGCCACTATCGACGGGTACTCGGGTCGAGACCGAGTAAACGCAGGCTCCAATTAAGTGCGAAGCCGACCATTAGTGGCCACCAATGCACAAGCACCACGGCCAGTATCGAGAAGCTGATGGAAACAATTGACGATAGGAGAAGACCAATATGTTTTGTCTGCGAGTAGGCGGACAAGCCGCCGATGGCTAACAGAATGGCGATGCCGGCTAGGATATAGATGACGATCGCCATTTGGTATCTTGCGCCACTGTTGTAAGTTTGCGTGAACCCCCCCCAAACACCGCGCGTGATACTCAGTTGCCACTGAGCAGCTTAGTCTTCTGTGCCTCGAATTCTGCTTCACTGATAATGCCTTTCTTGCGCAAGTCGTCTAGTTTGAGCAGCTCCGCGTAGAGGTCGTTTGATTTTGACTGATCCCCCGCACCGCTTTGCACAGGTGGTTGCATCTTGTTTTCAATGACAACGTCAGCACGCGGTATCAATGCCCCACCGGTCGCGCGCGGGTCGTTTTTGTCCACCAATCGGAACTAATACTCAAAATTTGGCATGTGTCCCGGATACGCTGGTGACTCCTTCGACGCGATAGGTATTGCGACCTTGCTTTCGCTTTCGGCAAACGCGTTCGCCCGCTTCATCACATCCGTCTTCAACGAACCCATGGATTTGAATACACCGCCCGCAGATGTCTGCGAGATCATGTACGCGTCTGCACCCATCGGAATGACTTCGCTGGTTGCGCAGCCAGCCGAGATCACTGCGAGAAAAATCACAGGTGCGATCCAAGGCTGAACGTGGCGCATATCTGTCGGACATACGGACCGTTCTGCGAATACACTTGATCGGAGTCAGGCGGTTTTAAATTTCCGTTTCAGAAAAGCCCTTCAGAACAGCGCTTTAGCTGTCATTCGGTGCCGGCTCTTGTCCGTACACTGTACGGATGATATGGTGCTGCCTTGCATATGGAGGCACCATGCGTGATTCAACAAAGCGACGGGAGGATCGGCTGGAGTTCCGGCTGCCGCCCAAGGCGAAATCAATGCTGAAGCGAGCGGCGAACGTCGAACGCAAGAGTCTGAGCGCCTTCTTGCTCGATAAGGGTCTTGAGGCGGCGGCGGAGACACTTGCCGAGCGCCGAGAATTCGGCCTGAGCGCGAAACAGTATGATGCTTTCGTCGCGGCACTCGATTCACCCGCGACGCCAAAGCCCCGCCTCGAAAGGCTGCTGACCACACCTGGCGTTTTGGAGTGAGCGATTACGGCAGAGGCAGAATAGAGAAGCTGAAGCGCGAGCATCTGCTCGACAGCTTCGACTGCGGCAAGGAAGATCTAAACCGCTTCCTCAAACGCCAGGCATGGAACAGCCAACAGGCGCATAGTGCGCAGACTTATGTTCTCGCCAAAGAACTCGCCGTATTCGGCTACTACAGCCTCGCGGCGAGTTCGGTGACACATGACGAAGCGCCGGGACGCGTGAAAAAAGGTCTTGCGCGCCACCCAATTCCCGTCATTCTTCTAGCTCGCCTGGCTGTAGACGTTGCGCTGCAAGGCAAGGGGATCGGCCCAGCGCTGCTCAAGGATGCTCTGCTACGTGCAGCGAGCGCCGCTGATACGATTGGTGCACGGGCTGTGCTCGTTCACGCCAAGGACGACAATGCCAGGGGTTTCTACGAGCATTTCAATTTCGAGCCGAGCCCCAGCGATCCGTACCATCTTCTGCTCATCATGAAAGACTTACTGCGGATTGTTGCTCCCACGGGCAATCCCTAAAGTCATCCTGTTGTCGTGCGCCGATAGTTGGAGCGCACGACCCCGGCTCAGTACCAGTCCGAGCTACCACTCGGAGCGCGGGCGCCGCCAATGCAATCCCGTCTGCTGTGAATTCGAGGGAGTGAGAGTGTTCGCCGCTGGTGACTGAAGCGGCGGGGTGGGTCAGCGTGTGCCTGGCATTGGTGGAAGGACGGATTTCGCCGGTGCGGGCAGGGTGTATGCGGCCGACAAGCGGCCCCGGAAGGACTTCTGGCCGCTGGGTCTGCCGGCGCCAAGTTCGGGCGCACCCCTAACGCTTGCTCGGCGAAGTAGACTGCGCACATTAACAACCGATAACAACGCGTTAACATCGTTAACTACGGTAATTATCTTGACGGCCAGGTCATGCATGCCTAGGGTCGCCGGCTTTCCGTTGTCCATCATGGAGCATGCATGTTTTCCACAGCCCCGCGGTTTCGGCGCCGGTGCACGACCGCCCTTGCCCTAGTCATGGTTGGTTGGGTGGCAAATCCTCCAGGCGCTCAGGCCCAGGCTCAATCCCAAACCGAAGCGGCCCTGCGGCAGCGTGTTGAAGCGTTGGAACAGCGTCTGCGGCAGATCGAGTCCAATACGACCCAAGGCAATACAGGCCAAGGCAATACAGGCCAAGGCAATACAGGCCAAGGCAATACAGGTCAGGGCAATGCTAAAGCGCAGCCGGGCACGTCTGACTCGCAGGCCCTGCAGGACCGGCTTGAAGTCCTCGAAAAGCGACTGTCCGACCTGGAGAGCAGTGCCGTGTTGTCCGAGCCGGAGACACGCGTCAAAAAAATTGAAGTCTGGGTGGACAAGAACGGTAACGAGTTTGACGAACCCGTTCCCGGCGCCAAAAAGACCATTACCTATCAGCGCGAGCGCGTTTTCAGGCGCCAGACCATCAGCGAGAAGATCGAAGAAGCACTTGCTGACCAGCAAAACAAAAGCGTCACTCTTGGCATCGATGCTGCCATGGTGACCCAGCAGGTCAACCAAACCCAGGGACCGGACAACGATGCCGACGGCAATGCCTATGCGCTGGCCTCTGCAGACTTGTTCTTTTCTGCACAGTTGGCTCAGAACACGACTCTGTTTGCGGACGTCGTGGGTCTGAGCGGCTCACCGCCGGACAGCGAAGTTCAGGGCTTGACCTTGCTGAACGGCTACGCGGCGCGTCTGGTCCGGCAGAATGAGTTGAATTTGCGTGAAGCGTGGGTACGCACGGAACTATTCGATCAGCAGCTGGCGCTCACCGTCGGACGGCTTGATCTCACGGCCTTCTTCGATCGCAATGCAGCCGCCAATGACGAAACCAGGCAGTTCGTCAGCGATGCGCTCGTGAACAACCCGATGCTCGGACTGTCCAGCAACGGCGCAGGGTTGGCGGCAGTCTATGACCCGAAGGGCAGCTGGAACGTGAAGGTGGGTGTGCAGCAAAGCAATCCCGACGCGAAAAATCTTTCCGAAGCGATGTACACGCTTGGGGAAGTCGGTTATCGCGCCCGTCCTTCTTTCCTTGGCGAGGGCAATTATCGTGCTTGGTACCGCACGGACAACGCCGCAGGATTCACGCAAACGGCCTACGGTGTAAGCGCCGACCAAAAGCTCAACTCTGTCATCACTGCCTTCGCGCGCTACGGTAACGGCGAAGCCGAACCCGGTCATGATCACTTTTACAGCGGCGGATTGCAGTTCCAGTCCGCGTATGTGCTGAATCCCCTGGATGTGTGGGGATTGGGTTACGCGCACCTGGAACTTGACGCCGGAGAGAAGGAGCGATTAATCGAGG
>JAIBJL010000536.1 GCA_020029545.1 Gammaproteobacteria bacterium | reverse complement strand
AGAAGAGGGCATATTTATTGTGGCGGAGAGGGTGGGATTCGAACCCACGAACACCGGTGAAGATGTTACTGAAATTCCAGTCCAGCGCCTTCGGCCGCTCGGCCACCTCTCCGTAATCTCGCTTCCCGCGTGCAGTCCCGAGCGACCACAGGCTCGGACTGGAATTGTCAATTCCAATCCAGCGCGTGACTCCGTACATCCTGTACTTCGCCCTGCGGGCCATCGTCGCGCGGTACGCGCCGATGTTCAAATTTGCTCCCGGCAAATTTAGTCGGCCGCTCGGCCACCTCTCCGTAATCTCGAATTCCCGCGTGTCGACATTCACATCCAATCTTCGAACCAGCGGCAGTTCGACTTAGGTTTACTTCTCCTTCCAGAGCGTGACGAGCTGCATCCATGCACCGTGCATCACGACGCTGCTGATTTCCCGGATTCGCGAAGATCGACGTTGCTTCCTGCTAGGGTCGATGATCGCTTTACCCAGTGGCCGTCACGAAATGCGTGGGTTCAATCCAGCGCCTGCAGCACTCGATCGCACGCCCGGCCACACCCTTCCACCCCAATGTGCAGACCGTGATTTCGGCCTGCTGCGACTTCGACGGCGAGTGCCTGCCGAGTCGCTTTCTTGACGATTACCCCTGAACGGGCGGAAGAGTACACGCCGGCTCGAACTCAGGCAAACGCAATTCCGGCTCTTTGCAATGCCTCGATGAGCGGGGCGTGGTGGGAGCGGGTGAGAGGAGTCAACGGCAGGCGAATGCCGTCAGCGATCATGCCCATCCGTGCCAGTGCCCATTTGACCGGAATGGGGTTGGATTCGAAGAACATTGCCTTGTGCAGTTGCTGCAATGCCGCGTCCAGCCGTCGGGCTTCCTTCCGATCCCCGGCGAGTGCCGCTTTGATCACGGCGCTGACCTGTCGGGGAGCGACATTGGCAGTGACGGAAATGACACCGGAAAACCCCATCAGCACGCTCTCGCAAGCCAGATCGTCATCGCCGCTGAACAGGGCGATGCGGCCGCCGACCCGCGAGAGCAGCTCGCTGTTGCGTGCGATGGAGGGCGCTTCCTTCAGGCCCACGATCGTGGGAATGGCCGCCAGCCGCTCGACGGTTTCAGGTTTGAGGTCGCACGCCGTTCGGCTCGGGACATTATAAAGAATGATGGGCAGGTCGACCGCTTCCGCAATGGCTTCGAAATGCAGGTAGAGCCCTTCCTGCGTGGGTTTGTTGTAATAAGGAGTGACCGACAGGCTGGCGTCGGCGCCGGCTTTTTTGGCGAGTTGCGTCAGCTCGATGGCTTCGGTGGTGGAGTTCGCACCCGTGCCGGCAATGACGGGGATTCGCTTCGCGGAGCGCTCGACGATGCGTCGCACGACACCGATGTGCTCCTCTACGTTCAAGGTCGGAGATTCGCCGGTCGTGCCGACCGCGACGATGGCGCTGGTGCCGCCTTCGATATGGAATTCGACCAGGCGATCCAGCGCGGTGTGGTCCACCTCGCCGTTCGACCGCATCGGGGTGACGAGCGCCACCATACTGCCACTGAACATGGGATTCTCTGAAGCGATGAAGGCCCGTGATCGTACTGGCCGACACCTGCAGGGGCAAGCGCGTTTGTCGGGAAGCCGCTGGGCGGGGCGATCCGCGAGGCTGTGTCTAGCAGCCTGTCGGACTTAAGGTTGGTCTACTGCGGCGGTGTCAGCTGGGTCCATTTTTCCGATCCTTCTCGTTAAATAGCCCCATTTAATGGGACCACGGCTATTCGCCTCGAACGATCGAAAAACTGCCCTCCATCTGCCACGCGCCTCGCTACGATCACTTAAGTCCGACAGGCTGCTCGCTGGTTGCCGTCTATCTCGGCATGTAACGTTTCCAGCGGCTGCGGCAGCCTGTAAACTGATCGCCCGTTACTTGGCGCTTTCTCGCGATGCAGTTTATCGTTATCTCCGCACTCGGTAGTGACCGCACCGGTCTCGTCTACGATCTCACCCGCGTCGTGCTCGACTGTGCCGGCAATATCATCGACAGCCGCATGAGCGCCTTCGGCAGCGAATTCGCCATGCTATTGCTGGTCTCCGGCAACTGGCACACACTTGCCAAGCTGGAAACCGAACTCAAGAAACTCACCGATTCCAGCGGGATTACCGTCAGCCTGCGTCGCACCGAGCAGCGACCCGCCCGTCGGGATGTCGTCACTTATTCCGTCGATGTCGTGTGTCTGGATCAGCCGGGAATCGTCCACAATCTCGCCGGTTTTTTCAGTGCACGCGGGATCGACATAGCCGACCTCAATACGCGCTCCTATGCGGCGGCGCATACGGGGGCACCGATGTTCGCGGTACAGATGCTGGTCCATGTCCCCGCCAAGGTCCATATCGCCGCGCTGCGTGAAGAGTTCATGGACCTGTGCGATCAGCTCAATCTGGATGCCATTCTCGAGCCGGTAAAGCAGTAGTGCCCGCCAAGGTCGCCATCGACAGGAAAGTACCGCCGTTCTCGCGCCCGGCCACCGGCGGCCGCACCTGGAAGCTCGGCGACGCAGCGGGCAGTAATTTGGTGCTGTATTTCTATCCGCGCGACAATACCGCGGGATGTACCGCCGAGGGCGCGGCGTTTCGCGACCTGCACGCAAAATTTGCCAAAGCCGGTACCGTGATCGTCGGCGTTTCGCCCGACACCATCGCTTCGCACGAGAAGTTCAAGGCAAAGATGGATTTCCCATTCGAGTTGCTGGCCGACGAAGACCATGCAGTCGCCAACCTGTTCGCGGTGTACAAGGAAAAGAGCATGTATGGCCGCAAGTTCATGGGCATTGAACGCAGTACTTTTCTGATCGACGGCAAGGGTGTACTGCGCCAGGAATGGCGCAAGGTACGCGTGCCGGGTCATGCCGAAACCGTGCTCGCCGCAGCGAAGGCGCTTTGATCCATTACCCCTATCCTGTGGTTACCGCAGGCCGGCTGACAGGCAACGCGCGAAGGTTCGCGCCGCTCAAGTATTCATTCCCGACCGGTTGATCCGACCACACAATGCCCAAAGTCGATAGTCCC
>JAIBJL010000535.1 GCA_020029545.1 Gammaproteobacteria bacterium | reverse complement strand
TGTTGAAGCGCGGATGCTTGGCAAGCCATTCCTGTACAGCAGGATGTTTGTGCGTGGCATAGTTGTCGGCGATCAGATGCAGCGTCTTGTCCTTGGCCGTTTCACGGTCGATCTTTTTCAGGAACTTCAGCCACTCGGCGTGGGTGTGGCGCGGCTGGCATTGGCCAATGACCTGGCCATCCAAAACATTGAGTGCGGCAAACAGCGTGGTCGTGCCATTGCGCTTGTAGTCGTGCGTCATGGTCGCCGCGCGCCCTTTCTTCAGCGGCAGCCCAGGCTGAGTGCGATCCAGCGCCTGCATCTGGCTCTTCTCGTCGCAGCACAACACCAGCGCGTGCTCGGGTGGCGACATGTACAGGCCCACGATGTCTTCGAGCTTCGCGACAAACTGCGGGTCGCGCGAGACCTTGAAGCCGCGTACGACATGAGGCTTGAGACCGTTGGCACGCCAGTGCCGCGAGATACTGGCGGCGCTCACGCCAAGCTCGGCCGCCATCTTGCGCGTGCTCCAATGCGTGGCAGTAGCGGGCTTTGTTTGTGTGGTCAGTTCCACCAGCCGCGCAACATTCACCTTGGCCGGTGGCGCGCCACGCGGCAGGTCGCGCTCAATGCCTGCCAGCCTCGACTGGGCGTAGCGCTCGCGCCAGCGTGAAACCTGCACACGCCTCACTCCTAACTGCTGGGCAATAGCTTTGTTCTGCATCCCGTCCGCAGCCAGCAGCACGATATGCGCTCGTTGCGCAAGCCGCACGCTGGATAACTTGGAGCGCGCAAGCTTCGCCAGCTCGGCATGCTCTTCCTTGGTCAGAATAATCTCGGGGGCAACTCGCATTCGATTCTCCACCCTGCACCCGTTGTGCATTGGAGACGTGAGATTGTTATTAGTTCCATCAAGTACGGAACACTACACTAGCGTCAACCAAGGACACGGCCAAGGCCCTGCGCCACGCGGTGTATTCGCATCCGGACTGCGCTCGGCACATCGTCGCCGGGTTGCGTTCCTGAACCCCTTGTGCGCCGCAGATACCCGATCTGCAATCCGTGGCAGGCCTGACGCGGCCGCGATCCGTTATGCATGATCGCAATTGTGATCGCGTTTCTTCAAATCATCGCTCGATTTCTGGCTGACCTTGTCGGCCTGATTGCGCTCTCGGTCAGACCTCGGCGATCGATCGAAGCGGAGAACCTATTTCTCCGCCGCGAGCTTGCCCTGTACGTGGAGCGCGGCATCATGCACAGACGGGTCGATGCCGCGACACGGGTCTGCTCGCGTTGCTTTCGCGGTTGTTTGATTGGCGCGATGCGCTGCTCGTGGTGCGCCTTTAGTCGATGATCGGCTGGCACCACCAGGCCATGTGACCACTGCCTGACGACGACACCGCCTGCGATTTTAATCAGCTCGAACTCTTCGAGCCGTTCTGAACCCACTCGAACCGCCGCCACTTTGCATGCCACCCCGCCAATTCCGCGCCTACCACCAAAATGACGCGGAATTCTAACCCCGCCAACACTCATTCGATCGCGCAGCGATGAAGCCAACGGCGCTCTGTCGCGCCAAAGCTGCCATCCGATTCTCGACAACGCCGATGACCGCGAAGGGTCGAGTCAGGACGACGAGCCTTATGACGGCGGTCGGTCGGTGCAAATTCCCTGTTCTACGCCCGACAGCCATTCGATACCGGCCGCCCGCATCGCTCACCACGAACGGCCGGATGATAAATTGGCCAATGAGCCGATGGGCGCGAGGCGTAAGAGCGAGCGGCCGGACCACCTTGCATTGCCGCCATTCCTGCATGTGAGGGTCAAGTGGCCGGGACGGAGTGTCATCCCGCGATCACGTCTTTGGTCTCTTTTGAATTCCGAACCCTTGCTGTTTGCATGAAGCCAGGGTAAAGGGCGGGCGCATCCTCCAGTTGAGGCCGGCTTCGAGCCACTCCGCTGATCCCAGGCTGAATGCGGCATTCAGCATTGAATAGGCCTCCGTACCGTCCGCTGCCGAGAGCCAATCGCAGTTCCCGCCTAGGACTTTCGCTTGCAAGCCTCGTCGACGATGCGCTGCCTTGACGAACGCCAATTACTACTTGACTGCAATCCCGGCATCTTCGGCCGTCGACAATTCAATCGCGGTCCAATCCAGACTCGCACGTCCCTTTGCCAGCCCAGTGAGAAGTCGGGCGTGGAGCAGGTCCGCGATGGGCATCGGCACGGTGGCTGCCTCCGCGGCGTCGCGAACTAGCTTTACGTCTTTCATGCCCAGTTCGACCGTGAAACCGGGGGGCTCGAACGCACGGTTGGCCAGAATCCGTCCGTAATTCTGATAGATCGGGCACGAGAAGATCGTCTGACCCAGGAATCCCGCCAATACAGCTCGGTCAATTCCGCTTTTCTCGCCCAGTGCCAGCGCTTCGGCGAGCGCCTCGACGGCTGACAGAATCAGGAAGTTACCGGACAGTTTGACGACGCTCGCTGCCCCTGGGTCGTCGCCGAAGTCATGGATGCCTTGACCAAGGGCTTCGAGCACCGGTCGCGCGCGTGCTTTGGCCGCGGCAGCACCAGATTGGCAAATCCACAATTTCCTCGCGGCCGCCGCCTCTGGCCGCCCGAAAACCGGGGCGGTCAGGAACTGGCTTCCGCGCCCCCCGTGTTCCCGGGCCAGTTTGCGCGAGGTGTCGGCCGATACCGTGCTCATCGAGATGTGAAGGCCCCCTTCCCCCAACCGTTCGGCAAAGCCGTCCTTGCCGAGGGTAACGGCCTCCAGTGCCGCGTCATCGGCCAGCATGGAAACAACGATGCCGCCCGGGGTGACAGCCTCGTGTGGCGACTCGACGATGGTGACACCGTCAGTTGCCAGCGCCTCCGCCCTTGCGCGAGACCGATTGAAGACCGTCACGGTAAATCCACTGTTCAAGAGGTTGCGCGCCATCGGCGCCCCCATGCTGCCCAGTCCGACAAATGCCACCGGATTCGTGCTCATTCAATTCTCCTCAATCAAAAGGGTCGGCGTTCGCAGTGTTTCCGTTTCCCGGCCCGCCGTTGTATTGAACCGGATTC
>JAIBJL010000210.1 GCA_020029545.1 Gammaproteobacteria bacterium | reverse complement strand
GAGTCCACCGCGATCGGGTGCCGGCACTGTTGTCGATGGATGCCCGGATCGAGTCCCTCCAACTCGCGGCTGTTCCTTACCTGCGGAGCGGTCTATCTGCGAAGCAGGCTTCAGGATGCAACGTTGATCCTTGTTGACGGTCAGTGACTGGCAGTAGACTCGACCCATGTCGCGTCGTCTGGGTATTCTCAGTGTGCTTCTGCTCTGTTTGGCGGGCTTCGCTCCGTCGATCTGGGCATGCGCCGCTATGGAACAGCGCGAAGACTGTTGCCCACCCGGACATCCGCCGTGCGATGGGGGCAAGGTGCCCGCGTCAACCGGTGTGACAACGGCAGCCTGCTGCGCATCGCAACCCGCCCCCACACAGTCGGTTGCGTCGCTCGGTGTTCAGGAAGAACACGTGCTTAGCGGAAGCCCACCAGACGGCGGCTGGCGGGGTATTCCATCCGTGTCAGACGCGGATCGCGTGCAGCGCATTCGCGCGCCGGTCTATGTACTGTCTCCGGGGGGAAGTAATCAGCAGGAGCTCTACCTGCAAACTGGCCGTCTGCGGCTCTAGCGCCGTCTCGATCAACCGACCTTCAAGCGTCGGCTTCCAATTGCTTATCAGATTGATCCTGCGCACGCGCGCAACGCGCGGCTGTGCGGCGACAAGCATTTCGATCGAGGTATGGCTGTCATGAATAGATGCAAGCTGTCTTGCGCATTACTTGCGCCTTTTCTGTTCGTTGCTGCTGCACACGGGCAGAACAGGGAATTGACCCTGGAACGAGCGGTCGAGCTGGCCCGCGCTGGTGCCCCGCAATTGCAGGCACAGGCGGCTGCGCTCGAGTCCGCGCAAGCTCTTGCCGTTGCCGCCGGTCGACTGCCCGATCCGCAGCTGGTGATGGGCATCGACAATGTGCCGGTAACGAGCGATGACGCCTGGTCCGTGTCGCGCGATTTCATGACCATGCGCAAGGTCGGCCTGATGCAGGATTTTCCGAACGCGCATAAACGAACTGCGCAGCGAGCGGCGGCACAAGCGGCGATCTCGGTCGTACAGAGCGAAACATTACAAGCGGACCTTGAGATTGCGCGAGCTGCGGCACAGGCGTGGGTGGATGCGTATGCGGCCGACCGTCTGGAGGCAAACCTCAATACGCTCAGACCAGAACTTGAACTACAAGCGCAGGCAGTCAATGCGGCATTGCGCTCAGGACGTGCGTCGAGTGCGGACGCGCTGACGGCTCAAGCCGCGATCTTCGAGTTGGATGATCGACTGATCGAGGCACACCGCGAACAACACGCGGCACGCAGCGCACTCGCGCGTTGGATCGGCGATGAAGCACGCTCAACGATGCTGTCCGAGGCGCCTCGCTTCGACACCTTGCCGGGTGCTCGCGACACCTTGCTGGCGACCCTGCATCAGCACGCCGCGATCCGTGCCTATGAGGCCCAGATGGCCCTCGCGCGGACCGAGATCGATATGGCACGTGCGGAAGCGCGCGCCGATTGGAGTGCCGAACTGTCCTATGCGAAGCGGGGCGATGCGTTCTCGGACATGGTTTCCCTGGAATTCCGCGTCGGGTTGCCGTTCTTCAGTCGCCATCGCCAGGATCCCGTCATCAGCGCCAGGCGCGCGGACTTGAGGCAACTCGAGTCTCAGCGTGAGACCGAACTTCGCATGCACAGCGAGGAGGTCGCCAACACGCTGTCCTCCTGGCAAAGCGCGCAGGATCGTATGCACTTGTATGAGCGCGAGCGATCGCCGTTGGCGCGGCAGCGCACGCAAGCGGCGCTCGCCAGCTACCGAGGTGGCGGTATGGCATTGACGGAGGTGCTGAGCAGCATTGTTGCTGAAGTGGAACTGCAACAGACCTATAGCGAACTCCTCCGGGAACTCGGACATGCCTGGGTCTTTCTGCGGTACCTGCAACCGCAAGCGGGCTCGCCATGAACCGCAGATGGATACTGAGCACTGCGGTCGCCCTCTGTGTGGGGGCCATTCTTGGGTTCGCCCTGTCGAGCATGCGCTCCAACCCGATGCAAAATGAATCGGGTGTCACAAGCGCCGCGCCAGGCGCCGCTGATCGCAAGGTGCTTTATTGGCACGACCCGATGGTGCCCGGCCAAAAATTCGACAAGCCGGGCAAGTCCCCCTTTATGGACATGCAACTCGTGCCGGTCTACGCCGACGAGGTGCAGCGGGAGGGCGGGGTACGCATCAACGATAGCGTGTCGCAGCACCTGGGTATTCGGCTCGCCTCCGTCGTGAAGGGAGTATTGCCAACTCAGCTGCGTGCCGTGGGCAGCGTGGCATTCGATGAACGATTGGTCGAGCTGGTTCAAGCCCGCGTCGGCGGCTATGTGACCCGGCTGTACGTCAAGGCGCCGTTCGAATCTGTCCGCCGCGGCCAGCCCCTCGCAGAAATCCTGTCTCCCGACTGGCTCGCGGCTCAGCAGGAGTATCTCGCGTTGCTTGACGGCGAATTCGCATCGATACAGGCGATTCGGCAGGCCGCGCGTCAACGACTCGCCGTGCTCGGCGTACCTGAAGCCACCATTCGTGCCATCGAGACGGATCGCAATACACATCCAACCACCACCGTGTCCGCACCGATGGATGGCGTCGTGAGCGAATTATCGGTGCGCGAAGGCTCTGCGTTCACGGCGGGTGCGCCACTATTTCGCGTGAGCGGCCTCACCTCGGTGTGGGTCAATGCCCAGGTGCCAGAAGCACGCATCTCGATGATCCCGATGGGTTCAAAGACCATCGCGCACGCGACGGCCTGGCCGGCCGAGTCATTCGCCGGCCGCGTCATTGCGTTGTTTCCCGAGATCGATCCGCAGTCCCGCACGCTGACGGCACGGGTGCAGCTTGAGAACGATGACGACAAGCTCAGGCCGGGAATGTTCGTCTCACTGGAGTTCATTGGGCCGCAGGCGCAACCGCAGCTTTTGGTTCCCAGCGAGGCTGTGATCACGACCGGCGAGCGCACCGTCGTCATCGTGGCACCACAAGCGGGCGGGTTCGCGGTGGCCAACGTGACGATCGGCCCGGACGCGAATGGCAAATCGACTGTGCTTTCCGGTCTCACCGAAGGTCAGTCGGTGGTTGTCTCCGGACAGTTCCTCATCGATTCCGAAGCGAGCCTCAAGTCCACCCTCCATCGGTTGGAGACGGAGGGCATCGCCCGTGCCGGTGAGCACAATGCATCTGACGCGACGACGGAGAAGTCGCGATGATCGCGCGCCTGATTCGCTGGTCGATCGCGAACCGCTTCCTGGTGTTGCTCACCACGGTGTTGGTCACGGCCTGGGGCGGGTGGTCGCTCGTTCATACGCCGCTCGATGCGATCCCGGATCTGTCGGATGTGCAAGTCATCATCCGCACCAGCTATCCGGGCCAGGCACCGCAGATCGTCGAAAATCAGGTCACCTATCCCCTGACCACGACCATGCTGTCGGTGCCAGGCGCGAAGACCGTTCGCGGCTATTCCTTCTTCGGCGACTCGTTCGTCTACGTTCTGTTTGAGGACGGCACCGATCCTTACTGGGCGCGCTCACGTGTACTGGAGTACCTGAATCAAGTGCAGTCGCGGTTGCCGGCGCAAGCCAAAACCGCACTCGGACCCGATGCGACCGGCGTGGGCTGGATCTACGAATACGCGCTCGTAGATCGCAACGGCACGATGGACCTGTCACAGTTGCGTGCACTTCAGGATTGGTTTCTGAAGTACGAACTGAAAGCCGTGGCCAATGTCTCGGAAGTGGCCTCGATCGGCGGCATGGTCCGACAGTATCAGGTGGTGCTCGATCCGGATCGACTGCGTGCGTTCAATATGCCGCTGCAACAGGTCGTTAGTGCGATCCAGAATGCAAACCAGGAAGCCGGTGGATCAGTCCTGGAACTCGGCGAGGCTGAGTACATGGTGCGCGCATCAGGTTACCTGCAATCGCTCGATGACTTTCGCGCGATCCCACTGGCGGTGACAGGGCAGGGTGTACCGGTGCATCTTGGCGATGTCGCGCATGTGCAGTTAGGACCGGAGATGCGTCGCGGTATCGCTGAGCTTGACGGCGAAGGCGAAGTGGCAGGCGGCGTCATCGTCATGCGTTCCGGGAAGAATGCGCTCGAAACCATCGAAGCCGTCAAGGCGAAACTCGATACCCTGCAGTCCAGTTTGCCGCGCGGCGTTGAGATCGTACCGACGTACGATCGCTCGCATCTCATCAATCGGGCCGTACGCAATCTCAACGAGAAGCTCCTCGAAGAGTTCATCGTCGTGGCGATCGTGTGCGCCGCGTTTCTGTTTCATCTGCGCTCGGCGCTGGTCGCGATCATTTCGTTGCCGCTCGGCATTCTCGTGGCGTTCATCGTGATGCATTACCAGGGCGTGAACGCCAACATCATGTCGCTCGGCGGGATTGCAATTGCGATCGGTGCGATGGTCGATGCGGCGGTGGTGATGATCGAGAATGCGCACAAGCACGTTGAGCGCTGGCACCACTCACATCCCGATCAGGTGCTTGCTGGGGAAACACAATGGCAATTGATCGGCGAGGCGGCGGGCGAGGTGGGACCTGCACTGTTCTTCTCGCTGCTGATCATTACTTTGTCGTTCATCCCAATCTTCACGCTTGAGGCACAGGAAGGGCGCTTGTTTGCGCCGCTGGCCTATACCAAGACCTATGCCATGGCAGCGGCGGCCGGTCTGGCTGTCACCGTCATTCCCGTGCTCATGGGCTACTTCATTCGCGGGCGGATTCCGCAGGAGCAACGGAATCCGCTCAATCGTGCATTGATTGCCGGATATCGTCCGCTGCTGGAAGGCGTGTTGCGCTATCCCAAGGCCACGTTGATGGCGGCGGGCGTGATCGTTCTCATCACGGCATGGCCCCTGTTCCGGCTCGGCGGTGAATTCATGCCGCATCTGGATGAGGGGGATCTGCTGTACATGCCGTCGGCATTGCCTGGCTTGTCTGCGGGTAAAGTGTCGCAGCTGCTGCAACAGACCGATCGTCTTATCAAGACGGTGCCCGAAGTCGCGACCGTGTTCGGCAAGGCGGGGCGTGCGGAGACAGCCACCGATCCGGCGCCGCTGGAGATGTTTGAAACCATGATTCAGTTCAAGCCACGCGATCGATGGCGCGCTGGGATGACGACCGACAAGCTGATCGAGGAGATGGATCGCCTCGTACGCGTACCGGGCCTGACGAACATCTGGATACCTCCCATCCGCAATCGCATCGACATGCTGGCCACGGGCATCAAGAGTCCGATCGGCGTCAAAGTGGCCGGCACCGATATCAAGGAGATCGACCGCATTGCGGTGCAAGTCGAACGCGTCGTAAAGGCGGTGCCCGGGGTCACGTCGGCCCTGGCGGAACGCCTGACGGGTGGGCGTTACATTGACGTAAAAATCGATCGCCAGGCGGCAGCGCGCTATGGCCTCAATATCTCCGATGTGCAAAACGTGGTCACAACTGCCATCGGTGGCATGACTATCGGCGAGACCGTCGAGGGCCTGCAACGCTTTCCGATCAACGTTCGTTATCCACGGGAGCTGCGTGACTCGCTGACAAAATTACGCGGACTGACCGTGCTGACGGAACGCGGCGCGCAAGTCCAACTCGATGACGTCGCCGATCTCGCCATCGTCGATGGACCGCCCATGCTCAGAAGCGAAAATGCTCGGTTGTCGGGCTGGGTGTATGTCGATATCCGTGGCCGCGATCTGCGCTCCGCCGTGCTCGAAATGCAGCGCGCCGTCGCGAAGAAAGTCAAGTTGCCGGCCGGCTATTCCATTTCCTGGTCAGGGCAGTTCGAATATCTGGAGCGCGCGACCGCACGGCTCAACGTCGTCGTGCCGGCGACGCTCCTGATCATTTTTGTGTTGCTCTATCTGATCTTCGGCCGTCTCGACGAGGCGGCGCTGATCATGGCGACCTTGCCATTTGCGTTGGCCGGTGGCGTTTGGCTCCTATGGACACTGGGCCATCACGTCTCGGTCGCGAGTGTCGTCGGCTTCATTGCCCTGGCCGGCGTTGCCGCGGAATTCGGCGTCATCATGCTGCTGTATCTCAAGCACGCATGGGACGCGCGAGTGGCACGCGGGGAGACGACGCAAGAGGATTTGCTGGAAGCCATTCGCGAGGGCGCCGTGCTGCGCGTGCGGCCGAAGGCCATGACCGTCGCCGTCATCATTGCCGGCCTGATCCCCATCATGATTGGCACAGGAACAGGTTCCGAGGTGATGCAGCGCATTGCGGCACCGATGATCGGCGGCATGATGACAGCTCCCTTGCTGTCGATGTTCGTCGTGCCGGCCGTGTACTTGCTCATGCGTCGCCGTGTTACGCGTGCAACTGAGCGGTTCGCAACGGCAGTGCCGGACGACAGCAATCATTCGTGACCTTGGACGAAAAACGACACGGGCGACCGATTCGCCCACGCGATTCACGGCGTATCGGTCACGCAGCATTGCACCAGCACCTTGCGCAATTGCTGCAGCTTGGGTGGCTTGCTGAGCACTTGATCCACATGCGTTGGCACGTCATCTTCGGCCATCAGTCGCTGCCCCCAGCCTGTGAGGAGAATCACCGGTGTCGACCTCGATACATTCTTGATGGCGCTCGCGACTTTACGGCCATCGACATAGGGCATGCCGAGATCGGTGATCACGACCGCGAATGTTTCGGGGCTTTGCTGTGCGGTGGTGAATGCGTCGATGCCCGCCTGCCCCCCATTGGCGGCCGTGACGAGGTGTCCATCGGACTCGAGAATATCGCGCAATGATTTGAGCAGCAGAGGATCGTCGTCGATGACCAAGATGCGCAGACGCGGAAGCGAGGCGGGGCTTGGAGGGGATTCGGATGCATCCAGAATGCTCATCGAGGGCGCCGCAAAAGTCAGTCGTATCGTTGTTCCCTTGCCGAGCGCGCTGTCGATCTCTATCCCGGCGCTGTGCCGCTGCAACACGCCATAGACCATGGCCAAGCCTAGGCCGGTGCCGCGCTCGCCCTTGGTAGTAAAAAACGGCTCCAAGCACCGTCGACGCGTGTCCTCGTCCATTCCGATGCCCGAATCGCTTACTGCGACGTAAACACTCGGATCTTGCGTCATGAGACCGGTGCGCAACCGCAGGACTCCGCCGGTTGCCATCGCATCCACCGCATTGAATACCAGGTTGATGAGCGCCTCGCGGACTTCGCTTTCAACGCCCATGAAAGGTGGTAAGTCAGGGGTAAGCTCGGTCTGCATCTCGATGACCGTACCGCGCTGCTGGGGCATGTCGTTCCAGCGGGCACGCGTGAGATCTATGACCTGCTGCACGACCGTATTCATTTGTACCGGCCTGAGTGCCAGTTGCGGCTCACGATGGCGGTAAAATTCGCCCATGCGGGTAACAGTCTGAGCGACATCGTCGATGGCTCGTTGAACGATCTGCAAATGGGCTCGACCTTTTTCGCTCAGTTGGGTTTCATACTCGAGCAATGATTCCGTATAGAGCGCAATGGGAGAGATCGCGTTGTTGATGTCGTGAGCAATGCCGCTCGCCATCTGCCCGAGCGCACGCAGCCGCTCCTGCTGCATTACGGCCTGTTGCGTCTGCCGCAGATCCTCGTACGCAACCTGCAAGGCCGCATGAGTTTCGGCCTGATGAGCCGCCAGCGCTACGTGTTCGCTCAATTGACGTAAGAACTCGCACTCGCCACTGTTGAAGCTCTGGCGTTCGCTGCGGGCGGCTATGAGCACGCCGAAGACCTTGCTCTCGACCTGCAGCGGCGCTGCGACCAGCGCGCGCAGCCCGCCTCTCGCAAGCCTTTGGGGAAACGCGAACGGCACTTGATCGATGTCCGGCTCATACACCAGCTGTCCACCCACACAGCGGGCCAGACCATTCTGGTCGATGGCGATGCGCACGTGCTCAGGCATGCCAAGCTCCAGCGCGAGCGCGGCGCTATGCACACCCAGGCTGGTTACGGTCAGGTTCTTCGCCACCGGGTCGTACAGGCAGATGCAGCCAAAGTCGATCGGCAACTCGTTCTCCAGCGTGCTAACGACGACCTGAAGAATGCTCGGCAAGTCCTGGTGTTGGCCGATCGCGCGCGTAATTTGATCGAGCAGATTGAGCCGGGCAAGTTGCATTTGCAGTTTGTGTTCCGCCTGCTTGCGTTCGGAGATATCCCGCAAAAACCCGGCAAACAGCGGTGAGCCATCGCCCGGCATCCGATTGATGCTGAGCTCGATCGGTATCTGCGTACCGTCGATCCGCAATCCCGTAAGCTCGATTCTCCGGCCCAGCACCTTCGCATCGCCGCTCGCCAGATAGCGGGCCAATCCGCGGCGGTGCTGTTCACGCAACGCCACAGG
>JAIBJL010000021.1 GCA_020029545.1 Gammaproteobacteria bacterium | reverse complement strand
TGCGCGTCGACAGCAGCGACGAACTCGGCCGCCTCATGGATTCGCTCAAGCGCATGGATGCGAAGCTGGTGGAAATCGTCGGCGGCGTGCGCGGCAGCGCCGGTGCCGTCGGCTCGGCAGCCCGCGAACTCTCGCATGGCAACGACGATCTGTCGCAGCGCACGCAGGAACAGGCTGCGGCGCTTGAGCAGACGGCATCGAGCATGGAAGAGATGACCGCGACGGTGAAACAGAACGCGGACAACGCTCGCCAGGCCAACCAGCTGGCGGTCGGTGCGCGCGAACAGGCCGAGAAGGGCGGTTCGGTGGTCCATCGTGCGATCGGCGCCATGGGCGAAATCAACGCGTCCAGCCGCAAGATTGCCGACATCATCAGCGTCATCGACGAGATCGCTTTCCAGACCAACCTGCTGGCGTTGAACGCCGCGGTGGAAGCGGCGCGTGCCGGCGAGCAGGGCCGTGGTTTCGCGGTCGTGGCTACCGAAGTGCGCAGCCTCGCGCAGCGCAGCGCCAGCGCGGCCAAGGAGATCAAGGACCTCATCAACGATTCCGTGGACAAGGTGAAGGTCGGGTCCGAACTGGTCGACGAATCCGGCAAGACACTTTCCGAAATCATGGAAAGCGTCAAGAAGGTCACCGACATCGTTGCGGAAATCGCGGCGGCGAGCGAAGAGCAGTCGGCTGGCATCGAGCAAGTCAACAACGCCGTCAACCAGATGGACAACGTTACGCAGCAGAACGCTGCGCTGGTGGAACAGGCATCGGCGGCCAGCAAATCGATGGAGCAGCAATCCGCGACGCTGGTCACGCAGATCGGCTACTTCCGGACCGGTGTCGATGTGCCGCCAGTGCAGGAAATGCGCATGGCCGAAGTCGTCGAGCGTCCGCGCGTCGCCAAGCGTGCCGTCGCAGCTCGTCCGGCCCGTCGCCCGGCCGCTGCACCGGCCAGGCCGGTCGCCGCTTCGCAGCCGCCGGCTGCGCCGCTGCAGCGTGCCAGCGGCGACGACAGTTCATGGCAGGAATTCTGAGCAGGAATTCTGAATTATCCGCAGTCAGCAACGCAGCAAGTTGCGCAAGCGCAATGAAGTGAATGTCGCATACGGCGCCGGTTGCGAGCGGCCGATAAGAGTATTCGAGCGACCCGTTTACCGATAGGACGATGATATGGCCACGCAAGTAGTCGAGCAGAAGAGCACCGCCGCCAGCACGGCGGTGAATGCAGCGGGTTCCAACCAGGTGCTGACATTCACGCTCGGCGAGGAAACCTATGGCGTGGACATTTTGCGGGTACAGGAAATTCGCGGCTTCTCTCCGGTCACGCGCATTCCGCAGTCGTCGGCCCATATTCTCGGCGTGCTGAATTTGCGGGGGTCGATCGTCCCGATCGTCGATCTGCGCATGCGCTTCAGCCTGGAGCGTGCCGAGTACACGCCGTTGACTGTCATCATCGTCCTGTCGGTGGAGTCCTCGGTCGGACGTCGCGATTTCGGTGTGGTGGTGGACGGCGTATCGGATGTCATTGACGTGCCGGTCTGCGACGTCAAGCCGGCCCCGGAACTCGGCGCACAGGTCAACACGGAGTTCATCGAAGGTCTGGCTGCGGTATCGGGACGCATGGTGATGCTGCTCGATATCGATCAGTTGATTGGCGGGGATGTCACGGGTGTGACGTCTGCGTCGGCGGCCAATGCCTAAGGCAAGGACGGTTAGTCGGCGCGCGAGGCAGCAGTTGTGATGATACCTGCCCCGCGCGCCGGCTGACGGCTACCCGGCGCAGCAGCGATGATCACTTCAGCTCAACCACAACTGGCAGACACTACGCTCTGCGCGCCGCTCGGGCCGACGCTCGGCAATGCCGAGTTCGAGTTCATCCGTCACGTCATTGCCGAGAATGCGGGCATCGTACTGGGACCGAACAAGCGGCACCTGGTGCAGGGACGCCTGGCGAAGCGGTTGCGCGAGCTGGAACTCGGTACTTACGAAGAGTACTGCGACCATGTCCGTGAATCGGGTCCCGAGGAATTGGTCGGCCTGATCAATGCGCTGACGACCAATGTCACGGCGTTCTTCCGCGAGAACCACCACTTCGAAGCGCTCGCCAGCTATATGCTGCCGGAGGCGATGAAGCGCAATCAGCAGTCGCGTCGGCTGCGCATCTGGTCGGCGGGCTGTTCATCGGGCGAAGAACCCTACTGCCTCGCGATGGTGGCGTCCGAAGTCGTGCCGGCGAGTGCGCGCTGGGACCTGAAGATTCTGGCGACCGATATCGACAGCGAGATGGTTGCTACGGCGCAGCGCGGCATCTATCCGGTAGATCGCCTCGCGGCCGTGTCGCCGGAGCGGCTGCGTCGCAACTTTCGCCGCGGTACCGGCGACAATGCCGGCAACGCACGCATCGATCCGGCGCTGGCGCGCCTGATCAGCTTTCGTCCGTTGAACCTGTTGAAGCCGTGGCCGATGCGCGGTCCGTTCGACATCATTTTCTGTCGCAATGTCATGATCTATTTCGATCAGCCCACGCGCGAGCGCCTGGTCGCAAGATTCAGCGAACTGCTCGCCGACGATGGCTATCTGTGCCTGGGCCATTCCGAATCGATCCATTCCGGCACTTCGGCCTTTCGTCTCGTTGGAAAAACCATTTACCGCAAGGGTGGGAGCATAAGTCGTGCCCTCTGAGTTGTCGCCCCTCTCATCCCGCCGCGCTGCGATACCGAAGGCGCTGCCTGGGTTCGAGAATATCTCGCGTTATCGCAACGCCTCCGGCCAGCTGATCGCCAAGCTGCTGCCGGGAGATTTCTACGTCACCTGTGAAGACGAAGTGCTCGATACGGTGCTTGGCTCGTGCGTATCGGCGTGTATTCGCAATCCACGCCTGCACATCGGCGGCATGAATCATTTCATGCTGCCGCGACCGAGCGGTCACGGCAACGATACCTGGGACAGCCTGGCTGGTCGCGCCACACGCTATGGCACCGCCTCGATGGAGCAGCTGATCAATCGCATTCTCAGCGCAGGTGGCCACCGCAATGATCTCGAAGTGAAGATTTTCGGTGGCGGTAAAGTGCTGGCAAGCCTGACCGACGTTGGCGATCACAACGTGACCTTCGTCCGTGAGTTCCTGAAACAGGAAGGATTGCGCGTCACTTCGGAGGACGTCGGCGATACGCATCCGCGGCATGTGCAGTATTTTCCGATCAGCGGCCGGGTCCGTGTGCGCCATCTGACTTCGCGCCACGACGTGGTCAACCACGAACAGCAGTACCTCAAGGTTCTCGACAAGGCGCCGGTGGCCGGCGAAGTCGACTTGTTCTAAGCGATGTCAACGACGGGATCAGCAACAGGATCAGTTACGTGACCATCAAACTTCTGATCGTAGACGACTCGGCACTGGTGCGGAAACTGCTGACGGAAATCCTCGGCAAGGCATACGGCATCGAAGTCGTAGGCACGGCTGCGGACCCTTATGCAGCGCGCGAACGTATCAAACAGCTCAATCCGGACGTGATTACGCTGGACGTGGAAATGCCACGCATGGATGGCATTACCTTTCTGGAGAACCTGATGCGCCTGCGACCGATGCCGGTCGTCATGGTGTCGTCGCTAACCCAGCAGGGAGCCGAGGTGACGTTGCGCGCTCTGGAGCTGGGCGCGATCGACTTTGTCGCCAAGCCGAAGATCGACGTTGCCGGCAGTCTGCAGAACTACGCCGAGGAACTGATCGCCAAAGTCAAAATGGCGGCTTCGGCACGCGTCAACGCACGCGCCGTGACGCGTGCTCTGCAGACCCAGGTCGATCCGCGGCGCACGGCCGATGCCGTGCTGCCGGCAACCTCGGGTCGCCGTGTGCTGAAAACGACCGATCGCATCATCGCCATCGGCGCTTCCACCGGCGGCACCGAAGCCATTCGGGAAGTGCTCGAAGCATTGCCGCCGGACGCGCCGGCCATCGTCATTTCGCAGCACATTCCGGCCGCCTTCAGCAGACCGTTTGCAGAGCGCATGAATCGTTGCTCTCCCATGGCGGTGTGTGAAGCGCAGGACGGCCAGTACATTCTCCCGGGCCACGTGTACATCGCCCCTGGCGACAAACATTTGCTGGTCGAGCGCGACGGTGCACGCTATCGCTGCCGTCTCAGCGATGGGCCGCACGTGAATCGACATCGACCGAGCGTCGATGTCATGTTCCGTTCGGTGGCGCAGAACGTGGGGCTGAACGCGACCGGCGTCCTGTTGACCGGCATGGGAGATGACGGTGCCCGCGGCCTGAAGGAAATGCTGGAGGCGGGAGCCAGCACGATTGCGCAGGATGAGGCCAGCAGCGTGGTCTGGGGAATGCCCGGCGCCGCAGTGAAACTCGGCAGTGCGCAACATGTGCTGCCTTTGCATTGCATCGCGCAGGAAGTGCTGCAGCTCGCCGGCGAAGGCTCCGCGTTACGCACCGCGAGTGCCTGACGGGGCGATCCTGCTCGTTACATAGTGCCCCCAATGCGCCCGGCGCGGCGAATTGATAACGGTGACGCAGACGACCTCGCTACCTATTTTGTAGTGTGCGGTCTTCGGAGGCACGCTTCAGACCTTCTTAGAGACGCCGATAAGCCCAATTATGAGCACCAGCTACCAGCCCAGTGACGAACCGACCGTGCCTTCCGCAGCAGCGGGCGCGTTCGCCTTCGTGGCCGAACTGGCACAGGAAGTGTCGAAAGGCCGTGTCGAACTGCCTTCATTCCCGGATGTCGCCGTGCGCGTGCGCAAGGTGCTGGGCGATGAAGATGTATCCAACGAGCAGATCGCGCGAGTCGTGGGGTCGGACGCTGGCCTCGCCGCGCGAGTTCTGACGCTCGCCAATTCGGCGGCGCTGAATCGCACGACGAAAGCCGTGTCCGAGCTGAAGACCGCTGTCAATCGCATCGGCCACAATAACGTGCGCACGGCTGCCGTGTCGTTCGCGATTGCGCAATTGCGCCGGGCTGGCGAGCTCAAGCACATTTCGAAGGAGCTCGAACAGCTGTGGACCGAGGCGACCATGGTCGCGGCACTCAGCTATGCACTTGCCACGCGAGTCGCCAAGATCAACTCCGACGAAGCCATGCTTGCCGGCTTGCTGCACAACGTCGGCAAGATCTATGTGCTGGCGCGTGCGCACCGGCATGAGACCCTGTTCGCCGACAAGGCCGCGCTGGCGCAGGTCCTGCGCGACTGGCACACCAACGTCGGCAAGGCCATTGTCGAGAACTGGGGTTTCCCGTCGCACATCGCCGATGCGATTGCCGAGCACGAGAACATCGATCGCAGCGCAGGACATGCCGACGTGACCGATGTGCTGACCGTCGCGGTCATGATGTCGGGCTTCATGGGCCACGAAGCGGACCTCGAGCTGAACATGCAAGGTGTCAAGGCGTTCTGGCGGCTCGGGCTGGACAACGAAAAGTGCGTGCATGTCATGCGCGATTGCGCAGACGAAATTGCCGCATTGCGTGCTGCGCTGGGTAATTGATCGGCCCGACATGTAGGTCGGATTTATAATCCGACACGTTTACAGCTGGCGGTCCATTGCAATTGCAGGCTTTCGCCTAGTTGTTGCCGCGAATTTTCCCCTAAATTCAGGCGCTTTGCCGCGATACCTACGGATTGCCGCTATTGTCCCGCTGCGTCACGGTGCATGCGAACCACTGGAGATAGCGACTCATCAATGGCTGGGAAGATTCTGGTTGCGGAGGATGACCCCGAAGCCCGTGAACTATTGCTGCTGCTGCTCGGCGACGCCGACTATTGTCTGCTGCAAGCGGCGGACGGTGTCGAAGCGCTGGACCTGATCCGTACGGAGCTTCCCGATCTGCTGATCACCGACATCGTCATGCCGCGCATGGACGGCTACGAACTCGTGCGTCGGCTGCGCGAAGACGCGACGGTGGCTCACACTCCCGTGATTTTCTGCAGCGCCTCGTATCACGAGCGCGATGTGCGGGCGATGGCGAATTCGCTCGGTGTCGTCGAGACGATTGCCAAACCGTATGAAATGTCGACGGTGCAGTCGCTGATCGCGCAGGTGATGAGCGGCTCGGAACGGCCCGCGACCATCCCCGAGGCGCCGCTCGGCGAAAACCACATCGATGCACGACACGTGCATGCGATGCAGGATCGGCTCACTGCCATGGTTGCGTTCAGTCGACACTTGTTCAGTCATACCAGCGCGGAGCTGATCTCGGGGTTGGCCTGTCGCGGCGCGCGTGAAATTCTCATGGCACAGTGCGCGCAGTTAACGCTGCGCGATGTCGACGGCAAAGTGTCTCGTTGCCTTGAAGGCGGCATTCCGGATCGCGAGCTGCAGCAGCTGCTCGCCGCGCCCATGTTTCGCGATCTGTTAGCCACCGTGGAGGCGGGCGGTACCGCGCTCTACCCGATGGTGCCACCTCCGCCCGAGGCGGCGGCGCAGCCCGCGGCCGGCGGCAAGTTCCGCTCCATGCTGGGCGTTCCCGTGGCATCAGGCAGTCACGTGTACGGTCACTTGTGCATGATCAATCGTATCGGCGTGGCCGGCTTCACTGAAGAAGATGCGAGCATTGCGCGCGCGATCGCTGCACAGGTGGCGGTTGCCTACGAGAATTCGCTGCGGCGGCACGCGCTGGAGGAGCAAATCGAGCAGCGCACGGCGGCCGAGGCCGAGGTGCGCCGCCTCAATCAGGACCTGGAGCGTCGCGTCCGCGAGCGCACGGTCGAGCTGCAGATCGCGAATCGTGAATTGGAGGCCTTTTCCTATTCGGTCGCGCACGATCTGCGGGCACCGTTGCGCCTGATCGATGCGCATGTGCAGATGCTGCTCGACGCTCTCGTGCTGGTGCGGGATGACTCGGCGGGGATGCTGTCCGACCACGCCGAACGCATTCGTCGCGGTGGCGTCCGCATGAGTTCGCTGATCGACGGCTTGCTGTCGCTATCGCGGGTCAGTCATGTCGAGATGCACAAGGAACGGATATCGCTTGACCAACTCGTCAAGGAGGCGCGCGAGCGTGTCGAATCGCACCAGCCCACGAATGGGCCCGCGTCGCGGCCTGCACATTGGGTCGAATGGCGGATCGCAGCGCTTCCGGAGGTCAGGTGCGATGCCGAACTCATGCGCCAGGTATTCGTGAACCTGCTCGATAACGCCGTAAAATATTCCGGCCCGCGCGCGCACGCGCTCATTGAGATCGGAACGAGTGTGGAGGACGGCGAACGCTGTGTGTTCGTGCGCGACAATGGCGTGGGATTCGACGCGCGCTACGCCAGCAAGCTCTTCGGGGTATTTCAGCGGCTGCATCATGCCAGCGAGTTCGAAGGGACCGGCATCGGCCTGGCGACGGTCAATCGCATCGTCGAGCGGCATGGCGGGCGGATCTGGGCGGAAGCCAGCATCGGCGCCGGCGCGACTTTCCGGTTCACGATGGCGGGATTGGCGGTCTGAGTCAGTCCGACCCCGAGCGCTGCAAGTAGCCTGCTTGCCATTCACCGCTCACTATTCACCAATCACTTTGTTCATACTGGCGTTCCGCTGACGCTGCCTTCCCGCTATCCTTCTCGCCCCCCCAATGGGTTGATCGGGCGATATTTTTAGTCCATGCAAGAACGTTACGACCACGCAGCCATCGAATCCCAGGCACAGGGAGAGTGGCGCAGCCAGCGTGCTTTCGCAGTTGCCGAGGATACCCGGCGGCCCAAGTACTACTGCCTGTCGATGTTTCCGTATCCCAGCGGCCGACTGCACATGGGCCATGTGCGCAACTACACCATCGGCGATGTGATCTCGCGCTTCATGCGCATGCGTGGCTACAACGTGCTGCAACCGATGGGCTGGGATGCGTTCGGCTTGCCGGCAGAAAACGCCGCAATGAAGAACCACGTGCCGCCGGCGCAATGGACTTACGAAAACATTGCCTACATGAAGCAGCAGCTGCAGTCGCTGGGATTTGCCATCGATTGGGATCGCGAAGTCGCCACCTGCACACCCGAGTACTATCGCTGGAATCAATGGTTCTTTCTGCGCATGCTGGAAGCGGGCATTGCCTACAAGAAGACCGGTGTCGTGAACTGGGACCCGGTCGATCAGACCGTGCTCGCGAACGAACAGGTGATCGACGGCCGCGGCTGGCGTACCGGTGCGCTGGTCGAGAAACGCGAGATTCCGATGTACTACCTGCGCATCACGCAGTACGCGCAGGAGCTGCTCGATGCGCTCAACGAACTGCCGGGCTGGCCCGAGCGCGTGCGCACCATGCAGGCGAACTGGATTGGACGCAGCGAGGGCGTGCGTTTCGCCTTTCCGTACGATCTGGGCGGCGGGCAGCAACTGCTGTACGTATTCACGACGCGCGCCGATACGATCATGGGGGTGACTTTTTGTGCAGTCGCCGCCGAGCACCCGCTGGCGACGCACGCCGCCACGAACAATCCAGCGCTCGCTGCTTTCATCGACGAATGCAAGCGCGGCACGGCCATGGAGGCCGAACTTGCGGTCATGGAAAAGAAGGGCATGGCGACGGGCCTGTTCGTAACGCATCCCTTGACCGGGATGCAAGTCCCGGTCTGGGTCGGCAACTATGTGCTGATGACCTATGGCGACGGCGCCGTCATGGGTGTGCCGGCCCATGATGAACGCGATTTCGAATTCGCGAAAAAATACGGGTTGGAGATCAGGCAGGTCATTGACATGACGGGCGACGGGCGACGGGCGACGGGCTACGGCCAGAATCAGGATCTTACCGTCGACCGTGGCCCGTTGCCCGTCGCCTTCTCCACCGCCGAATGGCAAGACTGGTACGACACGAAGAGCGGCGTATGTATCCACTCCGGCAAGTACGATGGGTTGACGTATCAAGCGGCGGTCGATGCGATCGCGGCCGATCTGCAAGCGCAGGGCCTTGGCAACAAGCAGGTGCAGTGGCGTCTGCGTGATTGGGGTATTTCGCGTCAGCGGTACTGGGGTTGTCCGATCCCGCTGATCCACTGTCCGGCGTGCGGTGATGTGCCGGTGCCCGATGCGGATCTGCCGGTCAAGTTGCCGGAGGGACTGGTGCCCGACGGCAGCGGCAATCCACTCAACAAGACACCGTCGTTCTACGAATGTCGTTGTCCGCAATGCGGCGGTTTGGCGCGTCGTGAAACCGACACGATGGATACGTTCGTCGATTCGTCCTGGTACTTCCTGCGCTTTGCCAGCGCGAACAACGCCCAGGCGATGAGCGATGCGCGCGCCGACTACTGGATGCCCGTCGACCAGTACATCGGGGGTATCGAGCATGCGATCCTGCATTTGCTGTACTCGCGCTTCTGGACGCGCGCCATGCACGATCTCGGCCTGGTCAAAGTCACGGAGCCGTTCGCGAATCTGCTCACCCAGGGCATGGTGCTCAACGACATCTATTCGCGTAAAGGCGAAGACGGTCGCGTCGACTATTTCAGTCCTGCCGATGTGGACGTGCAGACCGATGCGAAAGGCTTGCGGCTCAGTTCGACGCTGCGCAGCGATGGACTGCCGGTGGAGTGGGAGGGCATGCGCACCATGTCCAAATCCAAGGGCAACGGCGTCGACCCGCAGCAGCTCGTGGAAAGATACGGCGCGGACAGCATTCGTCTCTTCATGATGTTCAAGGCGCCGCCGGAGGATTCGCTCGAATGGTCGGATGACGGCGTGGAAGGCGCCGCACGCTTCATGCGCCGCTTATGGCGGATGGTGTTTGAGCATGTCAGCGGAGCTGGCGACGGGCCTGGGGCTGTGGCAGGATCAGAAGCCTCGGCAACTCAGGCCCAGGCCCCAGGTCCCACGCCCCAATCCCTCACCGACGCCCAGTGCGAGTTGCGACGCGCAACCCACTCCGCCCTCGTCAAAGTGACCGACGATCTCGGTCGGCGCCGGATATTCAACACGGCGATCGCCGCGGTCATGGAGTTGATGAACTCGCTCAGTCGCTTCACCGATACTTCGCCGCAGGGACGGGCGATCGTGCAGGAATCGCTTGAACTCATCGTGCAGATGCTGGCGCCGATCGTGCCGCATGCAGCCCATGTGCTGTGGAAGGAACTCGGGCATGACGATCTGCTATTGAATCGTGCCTGGCCGCAGGCCGATCCGGCCGCGCTGGTTCAGGACAGCATCGACATCGTCGTGCAAGTCAACGGCAAGCTGCGCGGGCGCATTACTGTGCCGACCGGTGCCGGCGACACGCAGGTGCGAGAGGCGGCGCTGGCGGACGAGCAGGTACGCAAATGGATCGATGGCAAACCGCTGCGCAAAGTCATCGTCGTGCCGGGCAAGCTGGTGAATGTGGTGGTTTGATTGCGTCGTAATAGATGCAGATAGCCTCGACGGCAATTTCCGCGACCGAGTAAGGTAAAGGCTTAGTGCCTCGTCGCGGCGCGGACGGCTATTCGCCTGAGCGCCCGCACGCTTGCCTGCCGGGGCCGCCCACTGCGGTTAATACGCATCCATGACTTGCGCGCAGATGCGATAACCGCTGTACAGGCGAACACCGGGGAGTATTCGTTGCGGTCACGATGTCCGACCTGTTGTCGAGCGCGGACGCACCGATAGCAGTTGTAAGCGGAACGAGATGCGGAGATTGCAATGAAAGCCGATGCCATGGCCACCCGCTTGTCAGTACTGACGCGGGCCTTGCCCATGCGGATACTGATTGTCGATGACGATGAGCTGGAGCTGGCGCTGATGGCCGATCGCCTCGGCGCCGCCGGGTTCCAAGTGGAGACTGCGCTGAATGGCGAGGAAGCGTTGGCTGCAGTGCAGCGCCAATGGATGCCGGTGATCATCACCGACTGGCAGATGCCGGTCATGGACGGCATCACCTTTATCGAGCAGTTGCGCGCGCGCGGCGTCGCCGACACTTACGTCATCATGCTCACCATGCGCGAATCGAGCATGGACTACGAACGCGGGTACTACGCCGGTGTCGATGACTATCTGACCAAGAAACTGCCCGACGCCGAACTGTTTGCACGCATTCACGCCGGCTTCAACACGCTGGCGCTGCGCCGCTCACTGCAGGACACTCGCGCCGAGCTGCAGAGCGCGAGTCGTGTCGATGCCGAGTCCGGCGCGTCGTCGGCCAGCGAGACCATGAGCCGGCTGCAATCGGAGATTCGTCGTGCGCAACGTTATGGCCGACTGCTGTCGCTGATCACAATGGGCGTGCATCCGGTTGGGGTTGCGGCTGGAGATTCCGGTGCCGTGCGGCTATCGCCGCTGGACTCGCCAGCCCCCGACTCGTCAGCTCACGGCACCGCGCCGGACCCCGACAACATGGACCCACCGCAGGCGCCAGGCGTGGGCAGCTCTGCACTCAGTGCAGTCGTGCAGGCGGTTCAGGGCGTGCTGCGCACTCACGTCGACTGGGTGGGACGCCTGCCGACGGAGGAGGGCAAGATAGCGTTCGCCGTGGTATTGCCTGAAGCCGCTGCACCGGACGGACCGACGATCAAGGAACGGGTGCGAGGCGTACTGGAAGCATTGCCCGCAGCGGTACTCGGAGGCCAACGACTGACATTCGATTTCGGTCTGGCGAGCCTGGAACGGGGGTCACGCGACAGCAGGCTGATCGACGCGCCGGAACTGGTGAGCGTTGCCGAGCACTGTCGTTTGTGCACCGGTCACACCGGTCCGGCCCAGCTCAATGCCGTCCAGCGCAGCGTGTCAGTCGGCGTCACGATCGCCTGCCGGCATGGCTACGCCGTCGCCAGTCATTGCTCTTTCAAGGCGGAAAGCCCCCTCGTTGAAGAACGGCGCGAGCCGCTGCCGATGGCACACAAATCATAAAATGCGCGGCAGCGTCGGCTACCACAACCGGGTGAGCTGGCCGGAGGTGAGCGGTGTGCGTGAAGCGATATCCGTAACGCCTACGTAACGCCTGCAGGCGCCTGCGGCGAATCGACAGCCGTCTGTGGCATGATGCAATCCTTGGCGTCATTGTTTCCCAGTCCCACCATGCCTGCCTTTCTTTCGCGTCATCGAAGTCTGACGCTGCTGCTGATCACCACCCTGGTTGCTCCGCTGGCGCTGCCGGGTTGCGGGTGGCGCTTGCAGGGAACGGCGCGGCTGCCCGAAGTCATGTCCGTGACCTACGTGGACACGACCGATCGCTACACCGATTTCAACCGGGCGCTGCGCAAGAGCCTGATGTCTTCGGGAGCGCGCCTGGTGGGCGATCGGGCCGAGGCCAGCGGTATTATTCGCATCCAAAAGGACCAGAGCGGCCAGCGCGTGTTGTCGGTATCCGCTCGCAACACACCGGAAGAGTATGAAGCGTTCTATGCGGTCGAGTATTCGGTTCAGGGCCCGAGTGGCGAACTGATTCCATCACAACGGATCGAGCTGACCCGCGATTACAGTTACGACGAAACGGCGGTGCTCGCCAAGCAGCGCGAACAGGCGATTCTGCGCGAGGCAATGGCGCGTGAGCTGGCGGGCCTGGTGTTGAGGCAACTCGCCGCCTTGTAAGTCGGGGCGGTGACATCTGCGTCGCGGTGACGTCGTAACAGGAGGTGTCCATTGAATGCCGCCGATCTGCGTACGGTACTGTACGTCGACGATGAACCCGATATCCGCGAGGTGGTGCTCATGTCGCTGGGCCTGGCCGAGAATCTTGCAGTCCATAGTTGCGATTGCGGCGAGCAGGCGCTGCAGGTGATACCCAGGATCAAGCCCGATCTGGTGCTGCTGGACGTCATGATGCCGGGCATGGATGGGCCATCCACGCTCCAGCGCATGCGCGCCGACCCCGAGCTGTCGCAGATTCCGGTGATCTTCATGACCGCCAAGGCCATGCCACAGGAGGTGGCGCGCTTCCGCGAACTCGGGGCAGTCGCTGTCATCGCCAAGCCGTTCGATCCGATGCAACTGGCCAAGCAGGTATTTGCGGTGTGGGAGGAGCTTCATGTCTGACCAGAACAAGCTGCAGCAACAGTTGGGCGACATTGCCGTGCGATATATCAAGCGCACGCTGGGTGAAGTGGACGTGCTGCGCGATCATTTGCAGAACCTGCAGAATGGCCAGCTGGGGGTACTCAAGGAAATCGAGCATCTGAGCCATAGGATTCACGGCAGCGGTGCGATGTTCGGCTTCGATGACCTGAGCCGGCACGCGCGCGAAATCGAGCTGGCCTCGGCGACACATGACGTCAGTCCGGAGCTGCATGATAAGTTGCGCCGGCACATCGACGATCTGGCGGCCGCGGTGGGTGCCGCAGCGGTCGAACGCAACGTTCCGCAGTGAATAGGAGCCCGTCCGAGTCATGGATCATCTGACCCGGACAGGCTCCTTGCCGGTACAACTGCTCGATGAGCCGTATGATCGTGCGCTTGTGCAACTGCTGCATCGGTATCGACTGAACGTCGAGTTCGTCGCCGCGGGTGCCGCGATTCCCGGCTCCTACTGGGGCGACCCGGAGGCGGGGCTGGTTCGCGACCGCCTGTATGTTCGGCACGACACGCCGCTGCATTCGGCGCTGCATGAAGCGGGGCATTTCATCTGCATGGATAAGGCGCGTCGCGATGTTCTGGAGCGCGATGCCGGCGGCGACTACGATGAAGAAAACGCCGTCTGCTATCTGCAGATTCTGCTGGCCGATCAGTTGCCCGGGTTCGGCCGCGAGCGCATGTGCCAGGACATGGATGCGTGGGGCTACACGTTCCGCCTGGGGTCGGCGCAGGCGTGGTTTCAGCAGGATGCGGCCGATGCGCGCTTATGGCTGCAGCGACGCAATTTGATCGACGCGCAGGGTGCGTTGACGTGCCTGCTTATGAAAGTGAATAGTGAGTGGTGAATGGTAAGAACGCTACTTTCATGCCTCGGGGTCGGCGCAGCGCGATGAAAAACTAGGCATTGACGGGATAGATTAGGTGCATTCGAGTCCTGTGCCCGATGCATCCAATTGTCGTCGCGCAACGAAGTATCCGACAGATCCCGCTCGTCGCGCGCTCATGAAACAAAAAGAAACACTCGTTGCTGCGAATACTGTCGGTGCACGTCTCGTGCAGGGCATGTCCATTCTCACCATCGTGTCGGCAGTCATCCTGTCCGGCTGTACCGGCATCGCATTGACGCTCGCCAACGCGCCCGCCAGATTCGGCGACTATTCCGTCACTCGCGACATCGCTTACGGCGCGGGAAAGTCACGATTGCTGGATGTTTACCGTCCGCGGGATGCCGGTGCCACCGCCCGCCCGATCATCGTCTTCATGTACGGAGGCCGCTGGACTACCGGTTCGCGCCACCAGTATCGTTTTGTCGCCGATAGTTTGACGGCACGCGGTTATGTCGTTGTCATTCCCGAGTACCGGCTCTATCCGGAAACCGTGTTTCCGGGCTTCGTCGAGGATGCGGCGTACGCAGTACGCTGGAGTCACGAGCATGCGAGCGAATTCGGCGCGGACCCCTCGCGACTGTATGTGATGGGGCATTCTGCCGGGGCGCACATTGCGGCCATGCTCAACTTCGATGAACAGTACCTGCGTGCTGCCGGCGGCGAGCCGTCATGGATTCGCGGTTTCATCGGCCTCGCCGGACCCTATGATTTTCTGCCGATCACCGATCCCGTCCTCAAAAACATCTTCGGCCCCGACGCGCGCTATCCGCAATCGCAGCCGATCAATTTCGTCGACGGCCGGGAGCCGCCAGCGTTATTGCTACACGGTCGCAACGATCGCGTCGTTTGGCCGCGCAATTCCGCACACCTGGCAGCCAGGATTCGCGAGCACGGCGGGCAGGTCAAAGAGGAGTACTACGAGGATATGGATCACACGGACATTCTCGCGGCGTTGTCCGTTTACTATCGCCAACGCCGTTCGGTGCTGGACGAGATCGATGCCTTCGTGAAGTAGGCGACGGTCCACGGGCAACGGGTTACGAGCTAATTTTCAGTCGCGAAACTGATCCGTTGCCAGGATCAATCGATGCGTATTCGCGGCCTCCAGTGCCGAATGCCCGGCATCCGGGGAGATCTGGAATTGCGCTTCCGGCCAGGCCTGGTGCAATGCCCAGGCGGTCTGCATGGGACAGACGACGTCGTAGCGGCCTTGCACGATGACGGCGGGGATGTGGCGTATCCGATCGACATTCCGCAGCAATTGATCTTCGGTTTCCAGAAAGCCGCGATTGACGAAGTAGTGGCATTCGATGCGCGCTACGGCCACGGCAAAATCCTCTTCACCCCATTTGCGCAGATTGTCTTCATTCACGAGCAGGTAGCTGGTTGCCGCTTCCCAGCGGGACCAGGCGCGTGCTGCGGCGACGCGCGTGGCGCGATCCTCGCTGGTCAGCCGCCGGTAAAACGCCAGGATCAGATCGCCGCGTTCGGTGGCCGGAATGGCGGCGACGTAGTCTGCGAAGTGATCGGGGAATAGCGCACTCGCGCCGCTCTGGTAAAACCATTGCAGCTCGAACTGTGTCAGCATGAAAATGCCGCGCAGCACGATCTCGGTCACCCGCTCGGGATGCGCCTGCGCATAAGCGAGTCCCAGCGTCGAACCCCAGGAGCCGCCGAACACCAGCCAGCGCTGGATGCCCAGATGCTCGCGCAGTTGTTCCATGTCCGCGACCAGGTGCCAAGTCGTGTTGTCGACCAGGCTCGCATGGGGGCGACTGCGTCCGCAGCCGCGCTGGTCGAACAGCACGATGCGATAAGCCGTCGGATCGAAAAAGCCGCGCGCGCGATCGTCGCAACCGGCGCCGGGACCGCCATGCACGAACACGGCCGGTTTGCCGGCAGGATTGCCGCATTCCTCGAAATAGATTTCGTGCGTGTCGGACACGCGCAGATAGCCGGTGCGGTTCGGCTTGATGGCAGGGTAGAGCGTGCGTAGCGCGCCCGGACTTGCCGGTCGTTTACGTTTGGCGCGCGCCGCGTTGCGCGAATAGCTGCGCGGCTTCGCTGCGACTTTCTTGCGCGGACTGCGACGAGCGGACTTGCGCTTGCTGGCCATGAGGCTTTCCAGGGCAGGGGGCGGGATTCGACGGTTGACGCAGATTCGATTCTCGACTCAGATTCGATTCTCGACTTAGAGGCTCGACCACTGCAAGCGTCCTGGTCCTATACTTCTGCAATGAACCTCACGCAATCCGGTCGATGACGCCGCGTTACATTGCCATTCTGCTGATGATCGCGGTGATGATGGTGTGGGGCAGCACATTCGTCGTCACCAAGCAGGCGATTGCGGAAATTCCCCCGCTGCTGCTGTCCTTCATTCGCATCGGTATCGGCGCGTTGGTGCTGTTGCCTTTCGGTGTCTACAGGTATCGCCGCATGGCGACACCTCGCCCGCTTCCTTGGGCCGCGATCGCCGGTCTCAGTACGATCGGCGTGGCGATTTACTACTTGAGCTTCAATACCGCCATGTCGATGATATCGGCATCGCAAAGCGCCCTGGTGCAGAGTTGCATACCGGCGATGACCGCGCTGGCGGGAATCGCGATGTTGCATGAACGGGCCACACGGGCGCGCGTGCTGGGCATCGGTCTGTCGATTGCCGGTGTCCTGATCGTATTCTCCGGCGCCACCCTGACCGATGCTTCCGCATCCAGTATTCGCGGGAATTTGCTGATGCTCGTCAGCGTGATCTCCTGGGGTATTTACACCGCGCTTGCCAAGCGCGTTGCCGATCACGATCCCGTCGTCGTGACAACGCTGATCATCGGCGGCGGTGCATGCATGCTGCTGCCCTTTGCGATGATCGAAATGCGCGGCCAGCCCTGGCCAACCATCAGCGCACGCGCCTGGGTCGGCGTGATCTATCTCGGCGCCATTGCGTCCGGCGCGGCTTTCCTGGTCTATAACTATGCATTGCGCCACATGGATGCCGGGCAGGCGGGTGTGTTCGCCAACCTGATTCCCATTGTCGGTGTCCTGTCCGGCGTGCTCGTGCTGCATGACCCTTTGTCTGCACGAGCGATGCTCGGCGCCGGCATCGTGATGCTCGGTGTCCTCATTACCGGTGCGGAAAAGCCGACAGCGACAACGCCACGGCTGCGGTGAAGGTTTCCTGAGATTGCTGACCCGCCGTTGCGGTGAGGGAGTACACTCAGGGGAACCATTCACCATTCACCAATCACTGTTCACCACTTCCTTTCATAATGGCAAGTCGTCAGGAATCCGGAGTTGTTCGCGAGGCGCTGCAGTACGTGCTGTCCAGCGAAATTCCTGCGCGACACAAAGCCGTGTTGATTCAGACACTCACGCAGGCCATGCGCGATCAGGAGACGGCGTTTCTGAGCCAGCAGGCGGCCGAACAGGTGGGTCCGTCCTGGCAGGCCGATGAGACCCATCAGCTGCAATCGGTGTTGCAGGGGAAGGTGGCGCGGAGCTGGCAGCACGCGGACGAATTGCTGATGCGGCTGGCTGCGCAGTTGCACCGCGATCCACGGGCGGTGCGCGCCAAGGCAACGGAGTTGGGCTTCGGCGCCGGTGTGGACTATGCGCTCGCGAAGGCACTGCCTCGCGATTCGGCGTAGTACAGAAACAGCAGCATTCGGCAGCCATTCGACCATTTGCGTCGGGGTGAGTCACGGGCGCAGTCCGACGACAGATCAAGGCGCCACCTACAGGAATCTGGAGAGACATCATGTACAGAAAGAACGAGGCGCATCCGATTTCAGCCTTCCCGAGCGCCGATCCGGCTGAACGGCGCGCCGCGATTCAACTCGCCGAGCAGGAGCGAGCACAATCGCGCAATCGCGAGCTGGAGTCGCAGACGGCCATGCATATCGCGCCTGATGAACGCATTCGCATCTGGGAACGGCTGCATGCATTGCGACTCCCGACATCGGCATCGCATCCGTTGATGGCGCTCATTGCGACGCAAACCAATTTGACCCTCCGCGACCTGCGCGACGAGCAAGAACGCCGGCGCACGTCATCCCCTGCCGTGTTCAGTACTCCGGCCTGAGCGCCGTCCATCACCCGGCCGGCGCCTTGCTGGTTGCCGGTGCCGTCAGATCGCGGACCAGTTCCTGCGCATAGGCGGGCAGGTCGGCGAGACGGCGCACGCAGATCGTGAGATTGCGCACTGCCCAGTCATCGGTTAGCTGTATCCGGTGCAGCGACAGGGTGCGTGAATTGCGGTCGGCAGTAGTCTCCGGAACGATGCCGATGCCGACATTGCATTCCACCAGCCGACAGATGGCATCGAAGCTGCGCAACTGTACGCGCAGCTTGAGCCGGCGCCCGATACGGTCGGACTTGTCCGAGAGGAAGCGCTGCAGCGAACTGCTGCGATCCAGGCCCACGAAATCGAACTCCAGCAGATCGGCGAACGCGATGCGCTTCGTGTCTTTGAGTCGATGCGTTGCCGCCGTGACCAGCACGAAGTGATCGACGCGGAACGGATAGACTTCCAGGCCACTGACATCCTCGGTGCCGGCGACGATCCCGATATCGGCCTTGCCGTCGCACACCGCCGCAACGATCTCATCGCTGAGCCGTTCTTCCAGATCGATGTTGACGTGCGGGTGCGAGGATAAGAACGCGCTCAGCGGTTCGGGCAGAAATTCCGTCAGCGCGTTGGTATTCGACAGGAGGCGAACGTGGCCCTTGAGGCCGTCGGCGTATTCGCCCAGTTCGCCCCGCATGCGTTCGGCCTGCTGCAGCAGCAAGCGGGCATGATGGATCAGCGTGCGTCCGGCCGGGGTCGGCTGCACGCCCTGGCGTTCGCGATGCAGTAACGGCGTGCCCAGTTCCAATTCCATATTGCGAATACGGGTGCTGGCCGCGGCGACCGCCAGGTGCACGCGTTCGGCGCCGGCAGTAATGCTGCCAGCCTCGACGACGTTCAGAAACAGCTTCAAGTCGGTCAGGTCAAAGCGCATCCACGGCAACTCGTTTTCGTATCGACGTCAAACGTACGCGAAATCGCGGCGCTGTCAACGCGCCGCGCGTCGATTACACTAGCTACGATCATCCCATCTCCGGAGCACTTCATGGCCAAGGCATCGCCGTCCACTCCCTCGATCGATATCGGCATCGACGCGAAAGCGCGCAAGCAGATCAGCGATGGATTGTCGCACCTGCTCGCCGACACCTATACGTTGTATCTCAAGACCCATGCGTTTCACTGGAATGTCGAAGGCCCGATGTTCAATACGCTGCACCTGATGTTCATGACGCAGTACACGGAGTTGTGGGCGGCGCTCGATCTGATCGCCGAGCGCATCCGTTCGCTGGGCTTTCCTGCGCCCGGCACTTACACTGAGTTTGCGAAGCTGGCATCGATCGAGGAAACCGTCGGTGTTCCGGAGGCCATGGAGATGGTGCGGTTGCTGGTGAAAGGTCATGAAGCGGTGGCTCGCACGGCGCGCGGCGTGTTTCCCACTGCCGAGAAGGCCAGCGACGAGTCTACCGCCGATCTGCTCACACAGCGCCTGCAGGTGCACGAGAAGACCGCCTGGATGCTGCGCAGCCTGTTGAGCTGAGATCAGGGCGTGGGGCGTGGGGCTTGGGGTGCGGGGCCTGGGCAGGATACGGATCGGCATACACGCTTGACGCGTGCAATCCGAGTCTCCTACCTAAGCTCCAGGCCCTACGCCCCACGCCCTATTTGCGGCAATGGTCGCGCTCGCTGCTAAGCAAGCACCTATCGCCTCAGGACATTCACACCGCCGAATAAATCAAATGCTCGGCGACGAACAGAAAAAACGATGGAGCGGCGGCCACGATGCCTGCGTCCTTGACGGCATTGAGCCAGACATCAAAGGAATCGGTGCCGCGATGGCGTTCGAACCATAACGACACCACCAGGTCGTAGGGCGCCTCGTCGATTTGCGGCTGATTGCGCACGAAGCCGCGAACATTGACGACCGGACTACGCAGGAAGTCGCCTTCGAGTTCGCGAAAGCCATCCATGAACTGCTCGTGCGTCAGCTCGTCGCTGCGCTTCAGGTAGTGCATTGCCTTGAACGATTCAGGTTCCGAAGAGCGTCCCGCCGGCCGGGGCGGCGCGACGATGTGCATTTCGCTGACGGGCATCGAGAAGCGGTCGGCCAGGTTCGCGAAACTGCGTTCGTCCGGTTGCACGATGCTGACGAGGTGCGGTTCGGTCAACATCTGCGGCAGGCGTGCAGGGTCGACGATGCTGAGTTCGGACACCATGTCACGTGCATAGGGTGCGGCGCGCCCGTAGCCGGCATCGAGCACATGATTCTGCACATAGCGGCCGACATAGGTGGAGCGAAAGTAATCGTCCGATACCACCAGCGGGCCGTGGACGTTGAGCATGTAACGCCGCATTTCGGCGAACGTCATGCCCGGCCGTCGGCGTCCGGTGATCATCGTTTTGAATTGCTGTTCCAAGTCGCTCACCTGCCTTGCACTCCGGCCAGTATAGACATTGCCGAAATCCGTCGCGCTCGCTGAAGCGAAACGCGCACGGAACTTGTCCCGCCCGATGGTCGTTGCCTGGGGCTGTACGGAGCCCGAGGCGGTCGCTGCGTTTAGTACGGCTAACGGGCGGCAAGGCGGATCACTAGGATTCTCCTGCATTGAAACGCGGACCATGAGAGCAGGCTGGCAGCCATCGCGCTACCAGTGCCTGTCGTCGGGCGAAGACATCGATAGTCATCATCCCCAGGGGAGGGAATGCAATGAGGCACCATTCAGAATGTAGACCGCTCAGCTCAACGTCGCTCAGCATCGCCATCGTCTTGTGTCTGTTGTTCAACGCGCCGGATCTTGCCGCGCAATCGGTCGGTGCCACGCTGCGTGGCCAGGTCGTCTCCGGGACGGCGCCGGCAGGCGGCGCGCAGATTACCGCGACCAACGCGGCGACGGGATTGACTCGCAGCGTTCAGGCAGACCCCAAGGGCAACTACCATGTGACTGGACTGCCACCGGGCACCTACCAAATCGATGTGAAGTCCTCGCTGGGTGACACTGCGAAGGCAGTCGCATTGCAGGTGGGACAAACCGCTACGCTCGACCTGGATGTTAGCAGTGGGGTCGCGCCCGCTACCACCACCGAGTCCGTGACCGTGGTAGCGACCAAGCTCTACGAGACCCGCACTTCGGAAATCGCCTCCTATGTGTCGGCGCGCCAGATCGAAGCGCTGCCGCAGAGCTCGCGCAACTTCCTCGCCTTCGCCGACACCGTTCCGGGCGTGCAGTTCGTTACCAGCGGCGACGGCTCGAGCAGCGAGCTGCGCAGCGGTGCACAGGCCGCCAATGGTGTGAATGTCTTCATCGATGGCGTGGGCCAGAAGAACTATGTGCTGCGCGGCGGCGTCAGCGGCCAGACCAATTCGCGCGGCAATCCCTTCCCGCAGCTGGCCATCGGCGAATACAAGGTCATCACCTCCAACTACAAGGCGGAGTTCGATCAGTTGAGCAGTGCCGCCGTGGTCGCTGCTACGCGCTCTGGCACGAACGAATTCGAATCCGGGGCGTTCTGGGATCACACCGCGGAGAACTGGCGTGCGTCAGATCCCCTCGAAGCGCGTGCCGGCA
>JAIBJL010000534.1 GCA_020029545.1 Gammaproteobacteria bacterium | reverse complement strand
CCGTACCATGCGAGAGCGGCGATGATGACTAACCTGAGGATGTTTCGCATGGCTTCATGTTCCCGTTTTCGAGGTCTAAACAGCAGCTACGCAGCGACAGCATCCGTACCGGCGACGAAGCCACCCAATTAGCGCACTCTTCGAATGCGGTGAGGATGGTGGGTATGTTCCGGCGACTCCCTAAGTGCTGGCAACGTCGTCATTAGATATCGACCTTTCGCTTCAACCTACGAATAGGTGGCGCGGGGTGCGCAGCGAATCAGAAACGGCATCAGCCACAGCACCGATCATGCGGCGGCCTGCGGTTGCAAGTTACTCCAGGATAACCAACGGGTCCGCCGGAGCATACCCACCATCCTCACCGCATTCGCGGCCGACAGGCGTGCGCGAACCACCACCACGACCACACCAGTTGCCATCGCTACGCTTCTCGAAATGCGGAGCGTTGAACGAGAATCACCGCTGCAGCGAATACTCCGCGCTGCAATACGGGCACTTTGCCCAGCCGGTTTTCTCGACCGGCAGGTAGACGCGCGGATGCGAATTCCACAAGTGCATGCCGGGCATGGGACAGGACAGCGGCAGATCCGCCACGGTGACCTTGTACTGATTCTGCGCGTTCGGCTGGATCAGTTTGACGGTAGGCTCGGCAATTGGCATGGACGTGACCGCTGGCAGGATGACCGGAAACTCGTGGCGACGATTGTCGCATAGCCGCCGGTTTACGGCACCTTGAGGGCCTGGGGCGTGGGGCCTGGGTAGGAGACTCGAATTCCACACGCCAACTTGCACGCCGATCCGTTTCCTGCCCAGGCCCCGCGCCCCAGGCCCTTGCGGTAGCAGCCATTGTGGGCCTCGTTGCAAAAGTAAGCTGCATTCCCTTCTCAAGGAACGGCTGCAACATCCTCATCCCCCCGTGTCGGCGCCGAGAATCTCATCCCAGATCGCGACCACGCCGGCCCGTTCCGCGACGAATTCGCGGGCGTCGACGACATTGCCGGCGCCGTCGAGTGACAGGTGGTGTAACCGCGCCCGGTATTTGCGATAGGTATCGACCAGGAAATCCACTTGCGACTGCGGCACGAGATTGCCCGAGGCCAGACTTTCCAGCTGCCGGATATTGTCGGAAAAGATCACGATCTGCGGATAGCGGTCCGCCCATCTCAGCATCCAGTACTGCACCAGAAACTCCAGGTCGGCAATGCCGCCGGCATCCTGCTTGAGGTCGAACTGGCCGGGCTTTGCTTTGGACAGATTGTCCCGCATGCGCCCACGCATGCTGCGCACCTCGCGCTTCAGATCGTCGCGGCGTACGGCGTTGCGTAATACCTCCACGCGCGCCTCCTCAAAGCGTTCGCACAGTGCTGCGGCACCGGCAATCGCACGGGCCCGCAGCAGCGACTGGTGCTCCCAGGTCCAGGCTTCCTGGAACTCATAGTCGCGAAAGCTGCGCATCGTTTGGACCAGCAGCCCGCGATTGCCTCCGGGTCGCAGCCGCGTATCGACTTCATAGAGCCGGCCGGCCGCCGTGTGCACCGTGAGCAGATGGACCAGCCGCTGGCCGAGGCGCTGAAAGAACACACTGTTCTCGATCGGCTGCAAGCCGTCGGTGCGCTGCACTTCACCTTCGGAGTCGTGCAGGAATACCAGATCGAGATCCGACCCGTAACCCAATTCCAGTCCACCGAGCTTGCCGTAAGCGACCACAATCATTCCGGGTGTGCGCGTCGTACCGTCGGATAGTTCACAGGTCGGTACACCGAAGCGTGCCGTGATCTGTGCCCTGGCCAGCGCCAGCGCTTCGTTGACGATCAATTCGGCAATGTCCGTCAACCGATCGCTCACCTTCATCAGCGGCAGCTGTCCGGAAAGATCAGCCACCGCAATGCGAAACAACGCGGCGCGCTGGAACTGCCGCAGGGTTTCGACCTGCCGCTCCGGGTCCTCGCCCTGCATGTCATCGCGACGCGCGGCGAGGTCCGCCTCGAAGCGCGCGCGCGTCGGCGGTTCGTCGATCAGACGCTCGTCGATGAGCTCATCCAGCAGCAGCGGATGTGCTGCGATCTGGTCGGCGAGGAACTGGCTCTGCGCGCACAGCTCCACCAGCCGCAGCAGCGCCGCTGCGTTCTCGTTGAGCAACGCGAGATACGCAGTACGGCCGCCGATCATCTCCAGAATTTTTGCCAGGCGCTCGAAGGTAACGACCGGCGCGGCCCGCGACGCGGGGACGTCGGCAATCAAAGTCAACATGCGTGGCAGCAACTCGCTCAAGCGACGCCGGCCGGTGGCGTCGAGACGCCGGAAGTAAGTGCTGTCCGCCAGCGTCTGCAGTGATGATTGCAAGGATTCGGGGGTCGCGAACCCCAGCGTGCGCAATGCGGCGATCCAATCGTCCGTGCTGGCTTCGAGATCCAACGATGCCGTCGGTGTCCCATTGCCGGCATCGGTCGCCGGACCGAACACGGTCTGCGAAAAATTCTCGCTGACCAGACGACGGTGCTCACTCAATCTGGCAGCGAAGGCACTCCAGTCGTCGTAACCCATCGACACCGCAAGTCGCGCGCGTGCTGCGTCATCGACCGGCAATTGATGCGTCTGCTCGTCGTTCCATTCCTGCAACCGGTTCTCCGTGATCCGCAGGAAGCGATAAGCGGCGTCGAGCTGCGCTACGCTGGCGGGGCGCAGCAAGCGCTTACCCACCATCAACAGCAGGGCCGTGCGCAACTCCCGGGTCTGCAAGCGGCGATCCTGGCCGCCGCGAATGAGCTGCAGAGCCTGCACGATGAACTCGATCTCGCGGATGCCACCCGGCCCCAACTTGACGTTGTCCTGCAAGTCGCGACGTTCGACTTCGCGGGCGATCATCGCCTTCATGTCGCGCAGCGACTCGAAGACACCGAAATCCAGGTAGCGTCGATACACGAACGGACGCAGCACCTCGTTGTACAGGCCCGGAAAGCGATCTTCGCCGGTGATGGCGCGCGCCTTGACGTAGGCGTAGCGCTCCCAATCGCGACCGCTTTGCTGCAGATAGTTTTCGAAGGCGCCGAAGCTCAATGCCAGACGACC
>JAIBJL010000533.1 GCA_020029545.1 Gammaproteobacteria bacterium | reverse complement strand
ACTAGTATGAAACAGCGACTCGGGCATCCTGCCACTCGCGCTGTGGCGATGACGGGAAAAGGCGTGGCTTTTCCCGCATCGCTCGCCGCCTACGCGGCGGGCACGTCCCTGTGCCTGGGTGGCACTCGATAAAGGTACGTTTCATCCCGCGGGGTCGCGCGCAGCGCGATGGAAAACTAATCAGAAAAGTCGGCGGCCGGACCCCGGCCATACCCGTGGAAGTGGTTGTTGTTCAGCCGCTTCTGGGGAAAATCCTCATACGTACCGAAATGCTCCCCGAGCTTGCCATTCACCACGGTGTACTGGTTGAACTGCGCCGGAAACTGCCCGTTTTCGGCAAATACCCACACCAGGTTGCCTTCCGTCAGGATTCGTACCGGTCCATAAGGCAGCCTCACCGCCGGCGGCTTGGCGGGAGCAGGTTGCTGCGCATTGGCTTCATTCATTTTGCCAAATGTGGTTTTCAGGAGGTCACGGAATACGGCCCAGCCCCCGTCCGGAAACGTGAAATGGTGCTGGATGTAACCGTCGTCGATCACGGTACCCAATCCATCGACATCTCTGGCGCTGAAGTATTGATAGAACTCGCGGGCGATCTTGCGATTCCAGTCCGCCTCTTTCTGGCTCGTGACCCTGGAAATCCGTTTCGGCTGGGTCTTGTAGTCGTGCGGACCGCGACCCAGTGCGAACGGGTCGTTGTTGTGCGGCCGTTTGGCGGGTACCTGCTGAACCACAGCCCAGTGCTCGGCGATCTGGTCGCCACTGAGGCGAAACATGTCGAGACGCGCAACCAGGGACTCGGGGCCTTGCACGGCTGAATAAGTCCACACGTGATCGCGTTCGGCAATCATGCGGACAATATCGCCGCGAATGCGCTGACGCTCTTCCTCGTAACTGGCCTTGACGGGGGTACCCGGATTGGAGGCAATCGACTTGGCCAGGCCATCCCGGAAATCGAGCATGTCCGCGTGCTCGATATAATCCTCGCGCACGATGGCTTTCAGCTCATCGACCTTGCCGCCGTTGGCGACCTGGAAAAACCGCTCGACGACGTCCTTGTTCTTCTCCAGTTGCTTGTGATCTGTCGGCAGGGCCACCCCTGTCGACGGAACCAGGGCGCAGAACAGAGCGGCGAGAGCAAGCAGGCTGCAACCCCGCTCCATGGGTTCGCGGATCATTGACCACCAGCGGAGCGACCGTCGGGCTGCCGTGTAACGCATAGTCGACATGCGGAGAAACTCCTTCGTTATTTCGTTATTTATCGTGGCGGCACACCGGAAGCTGGTTGCGCCTGATCGACGCCGCCACCCCCACCCCCGTGCGCTTCGCGCGAAATACCGTAGTCCTTCTGCAGCTCCCTGGTCAAGGGAATCTCACCCGGCAGGTAGTGGGGGGACTATCGTTGTGTGAATCTGATGAGTCATTCGCTCTCGCCGTGGGCCAACGTCGACTACTACAATGTATGGAAATCGGTACATCCTGCAGAGGCTCTTCGCGCTTCAGTCGCCGCGGCCACCGCCGGGCGCCGCAATCAGCTGGTGGTCCCAGTGTTCCGCGATCTTGCCGTTCCGCACGCGGAAGAGATCGAACGAGAACGACTCATAGAACGTGCCCGGTGCCGCAGTCGGATCCTGCCGGTAGATCTTGGTCATCTTGGTCACCAGGTCGCACTCCACCGTCACAACCTCCAGCGTGGGCGGCGGTGGCTGCGGACCAGCGGCGGGACCACGGCCGTCGTTGGCACCCGCCGCACCGCGGCCGCCGGCGCCAGCACCGCCGCTGCGTGCCTTGAGGAAATCGGCGACGATCGACTTGAGGTACTCGTAATCCGACACGCCTTTTTCGCGGGCGCCTTTGGCAATGCGCGGATTGTGCTGCGTGTAGTTTGGATCTATGACTGCAAGGCGCTCCTCTAACGAGGTTGCGCGATCGAAGGCGATGACCGCCTTTCTCGCCTCCTCCATCTGGGCTGGCGTGGCCTTGCAGCCCGGCGTCAAGTATGTTTGTTGTTCCGCGATCGCAGGCGCAGCGGCGACTACTGCTCCCAGGAGCAATACGGCCCTCAACATCACGTTACGCATGCGTGTCTCTCCCCAGTGGACTTCTGTCATCATGGATGGTTTGCGGCCCGCATCTTTTTGATGTTTGAAAGAGCTGCGACTATATACGTTGTTGCGAATGTACTTACTTCTCCTTGGAAGTAGATTGCGAGCGAACGACAGCCAGCTTCGACCGCCGATGGGCGTGGGTTTGCTTCTGGGCGCGGAGCTACACCGTTGCGCATGATCTTGACATGACCCTGTTGAGCCGCATAACTTGCGCCCCGCAACGCTGCGCTCGCAAGTCACGCTGAGCGGACGTGGCAAGCGCCCACCCAAGGCAACGCAAACGGCATCCGAACGACACCCCAGATCATGACCTGGGGCACAGCGGCTGAAGAGTATTCCCGAAACGACATCAGCCAGTGCCACTGCGGCGGGAAGCTGAAAATCATCGCCAACATTGAGCACTATTGGAGTCAGGCTCGTATGACGACGTATTCATTGCATCGACCCCGCGTCATCGCTCTGGGCATCGTGGCCACGCTGCTGATTGCAACCAGCGCCTGGGCACAAATGGATTTCGCTGGCGGGTGGGCTCCGCTCCCTTATGAAGACTTCCCCGAGAAGCTCCATGGGCCCGAGCCCGGAGACTACATGGGGATTCCGATCAACGACGCGGGGCGTTTGCGCGGCGACAGCTACGATGGCGGCCGGATCGCGCTGCTCGAATATCAATGCCGGCCGCATGGTGCCGATTTTCAGATGCGCGGTCCCTTCCGCATACGGATCGACGCCGTGCTCGATCCGACCACGCAACAACTGATCGCCTGGCACATGCGCACGCCGTTCCGGGAACTGGAGCGGACGATCTGGATGGACGGCCGCGCGCATCCCGATGAGATGGCACTGCACACGTGGGAGGGATTCTCGACAGGCACCTGGCAAGACAACATGCTCAACGTCTACACGACCCATCTGAAAACCAGCTACCTGCGTCGTAACAACATCCCGCGCAGCAGCCAAGCCACGTTCAC
>JAIBJL010000020.1 GCA_020029545.1 Gammaproteobacteria bacterium | reverse complement strand
GTGATGGGCGTGCCGACGCCGCTGACCCGTGTACCGGGCGCGCGCGCCTGGATACTGGGACTGGCGAACGTGCGCGGCCAGCTGCTGCCCATCATCGATGTGCCGCGCCACTAACCGTGCTCCAACCCGGAAGAGCCCAGACGAGGCCGGAAGAAGCCGGATAAAACGCGGCCAGTCATAGGGTTACGCCGTCCGGGAAGGCCCGAACCATAAAAACGAGTCGCGCCACAATTCGTGCTCCAAGAGCTGTGGATAACTCGGACTTATCCACAGGTGCCCGGTGGAGTGACATTCACACGACATGGGCTTCCATGAGCGACAGAATTTGCTGCTGGTCGGTGGGGCTGATGCCGAGGAAAGGACGGGCCGGAATCTTCATCCGGCGAGCGAACGCCGCCACGCGTGACCACACCCCGAACCGGAGCTTTTTCCCGAAGGCTTGGAGCACCAGCCGGGCATGCGAACCGACCCGCTGAGCAGGGTCGTCGAGGCCGAATTGCTGGGCTGGTCCGTAGGCCACATTGGTGCCCCAAGACACCTCCGAATTTCCGACCACTGAGGTGATCGAATTCCGCAGCCGTCCGGTCAGCCGCAGGGTCTGCCCGCCATGCTTCAAAACACGGCTGCTTTTCGGCCACGGCGTGCCATCTGGACCGGCCTGATTGCGGAACCGCAGCCTGGTGCTGGAGACGCCATAGCGACCGATGGAGGCGAGTGCCGGACGCGGATTGCGGCCCGCCGCCAGCATCCGTGAGAAGGCAGCTCGCACTTCGGCGTCGTCGATGTTGAGGGTTACTTCCACGGTGCTATCCTACGGGCGAGCGGTCGAGGCGTGGAAATTTCGGAGTCCACGCACACGCCCCGGCAACGGGCCGTGGATGAAGGGACGTCCGGCCTTCCGATCGCTCAATATTCACTGCAGTGATCCCCGCACAACGACGAACTGTTGCTCGCCCAGCTTCGTACGCGCCACCTTGAATGCGCTCTGCACCGAGTTCAGTGTTCGCTTCGGCTTCTTCGTCACCACGTTTGGCCGCACCACGATCTTCGCGCTGCGATTGTCGCTGCTGCTGGTGACATACAGCAGCGTCCTGTTGGCGGTGTCATAGAGCACGGCCTCTGGCGCGCGCACTGCCACCGGCACGCGCTTCAGTTCTTCCATTGTGAGCGCGTCGCCAGCCTCAGCATGCCGCTGCGCCTTGCGGCCCACCACCAACCGATCATCGACGGCGATCTCCGCGGACACCGGAGCGATGCCCTGCGTCTTCAGGTACACCACATCGTCGGGCGCCAGCGCGCCGACCACGTACTGTGTCCTCGATGAGAGCTTCTGCGCGACCGCGCGCTCGGCCCACAGCGCAAAGCCGTCATCGATGGCACGCACGACAGACGGCTTCTCGGCCGCGAGGGCAGCGAACGCCGCGGCGCCGATGTCGGCTGGCACCCCGGCGACCTTCTGACCGAACAGCTCCAGCGCGCGCACGCGCTGTGAAGTGCTGCCCGGGTTGTAGTCGAAGCCCGGATCGATCCCGTCCGGGATCTCGCTGATCTCTCCGGATCGCTGGTTCACATATTCGCGCGTGGTGACGGCCGGCGCCTTACTCGATACGGTTTTGCCGCTGGCTTTCAGGTCCGCATCCGAGAGCTGGATGGTGGAGCAGCGACAGTTGTATCCATTGAGCGGTCGGTGCGTTTGCCACCACGGATCATCGAAACGCAGCGTCGTGCCGTCCCAGGCGTGGTGCTGCGGCCTGGTGCGGTTGTCATCAATGGCGTCGTACATCAGAAATGGCGCGCTGTCAGCGGTGTCGAGGATCTGCTCCCAATCGCCGGCCGCGTAGGCCGACTGCATGTTGGTGCGGAAGATGGTCTGCAGGCGGCGCACGCTGCCGAGTTGCACGTTGCGCGTCTCGCCGGTCAGCGGATCGTTCATCGCCGCACGGCCCCACCAGCCGCGCTTCACCAGCTCCGGCTCCAGGCTCTTCCGAAAGTCCTGAAACGTGGTGCCGCTGGCTAGCGCGCGATCGACGTGCTCCTTCACATCGCGCAGCAAGTCCATGTCCATCATCTTCGCGACGGTGAACGCAGTGTCGTGCTCGTCGGCCCACATATCCTGCCAGGAGAAGGACGCCTTCAGGCCCTTGGAGCGGAAGAATTGCAGCGCGGCTTCCGGCCGCAGATCGAAGTTCCACTTCACGGCGCGTTGGCCTCAGCGACCGCGGCCGCGCAAGCCTGCCGGTAGGCCCGCATCACGGCGAAGTACTCGGCGCGGCTCTGCTCCGTCCACGAGCGTGGCGGTGTCCCGGTGACCCGTTTGACCTCGCGCCATTGCGCGATCACCTCTTGCTTCGTGGAGTGCGACACACGCGCCCAGTGATCGGGGCACAACAAATGCCGATGCGGAATCGACTCGTTGCACGCACGGGCCGGACAGAAGCGGATGTCGGTGCTCACGACGCGCTACTTCGATCGTGGCATACGGCCGGCCAAGCGTGCGCCGAAGCTGGCGCGCGCCAGCGCCTCGACCACCTGCGCGTTTGGCTCCTGGTCGACGATCTCCTTCAACCGCTCGCTGAAAAGCGCCAGATCACCGGTCTCATCGAGCAGCGTCTGCAGCTCCTGCACGCGACCACCGAGCAAGCCTTCCCAGCGCTCACCAATGGCGCCCGCCGTGTCGGCCATCGTCTGCTGATCCTCTCGGCGCCGCGCCCGTTCGGCATCGAGCCGGGACGGCGCAGAGAAGTTCAGTATCCCGGCGACGCGCCGTGCAATGGATGTGATCCAGCCGGACTTTTCTTCGGAGAATGTTGGACCAATCGGCAGTGCCGACTCGGATGGCGGCGCGGCCGAGCGCTCGAATCCCGGACCGTAGATCTCGATGAAACTTTCTTCCGTGCGCTGCCAGCCGAGATCCTTGATCTTCGCGTCGGTCTCGGCCTGCTGGCTGAGGTCGGCTTCTTCTTCGAAGTTGCGCCATAGAGTCGGCGGCACGCGGCCCGGAAAGTTCAGATCCACGATCCACTTCACCAGCGTTGCGTTGAGCGTGTCGGACAGATCGTCCGCGTCGTCCTTCGCAGTTTCGAGCCGCACCTCGTTGTGTACATCGCCGAGCGCGTAGCTGCCACCGTCCTTGCCAACCTGCGTCGTCAGCGTCTCGCCGAGCACAGCTTTGCTGATCTCCGCATCCATGTACTGGCACAGCCGCTCGTAGCAATCGCCACCAGTGCGGGCCGCTTCCATCAGCTCGACCTCCATGCCCTCGGGCACGATCAGGCCGGCTTCCTGGCTGATGCGGCGGATGGCGCTAAGCAGACTCGCCTGCTCACTCTCACTGGTGCCGCGTGGATACTTGCCCACGGTCGTGGGCGAACCGAACTTGTCGTTGAAGATCAGCCAGAAGCTGATGTTCTGGCGTTTGAAGTACACAGGCCAGAACAACTGCCGGCCGACGCCGGTACCATAGGGCGAGTCGTCGGATTCACCGACCCGATGGGTGATGAACTTCCGATCCGGCAATGCCTCGCCGTCCAGACCGTTCTCGCGCGTCAGTAACCGCAGGTTCCAGTCGATGTCGAACACGAACCGCACTTGGTTGCGCTTCTTGAACCGCACCGGCACCAGACGCCCGTCGCGCACGTCCCAGATCAGCTCGGCGACGCTGAACCCTTTCAGCGTGGCATCCAGCAGCGCGCGCGTGAGCTTGTCGAATTTCAGGCCAGCGACCGTCGCCTTGACGAACTCGGCGACTTCGACATCGGCCGCGTCCTCGGATGCCGGCGTGACGCCCCATTCGCGACTGGTGACGGCGCGCTTGCGCTTGGCCAGGAGCGAGCCGGCGTGTGCATCGCGCTCCAGTTCGCTATACAGCGCCAGCCCCTTGCTGCGGCCGCGCGCGCGCAGCACCTCATCGCCGTTCAGCAAGATCTTCGAGCCACCGCCGTACAGCAGTACATCCGTGATCGACCGATCGATGGAGGCAATCTCGCGCTTCAGGTCAGCCGTGGCCGCTGTCGAAGCGGGTGCCGGTGTGTCATCGCTCATGCTTCACCCATCAGGTAGTCGGCCAGCCCGGCCGTGCTCTCCCGCAGTTGGCCGGTCCCAATTAGGCCCCGCACATCGACGGCCTCGCTCTTGATCGCGTGGTGCATCATCAGCAGCGCGATGGCCGAGTCGCCGTGTCGGGTCAGCCGCTGCCCATCGCCGCGCTGCGTCTTCGTCGCCGGCAGCTTCGGCACGCCGTTGACCAGGCGCACCGCGCGCAAATCGTCGCGGACCTGCACATCGCGAGGGAGCCCCGTCAACGTCCCGTCCTCGAGCGCGCCCTTCATCGTCGGGAAGTTCTCCAGGTAGAACGCCTCGGAGAGCTTCACCTGCTCGATGCGCGTGCTGCCGTACCGGTCGGCTGCCTTCTCGGCGAGCGACGCACCGTTGCCGGTGGCGTCCAGCGCACCACAGCGGAAACGCCGGATGCGATCCACGATGTAGAAAAGGATCTGCTCCTGCTGGCTGAATGGGCAGTTGGACAGCTCCACAATCAGGCGAACACGCGTGCGCAGGTCCGGCCCTTCTTCGCCGACGATGATGCAGGTCAAGTCCGAGACGCGACCGAAGTCCTCGCCGACCGCATGCCACAGCGTCGCATCCAGCGTGTCCAATATCGGTGCCAGATGCTCATGGCACCATTCCTCGATCTGCACGCGTCGCAGCGGCTCGGGCATCAGGTTGAACTCCGCGCCCCAGCGGCCGCGTACCAGCGGCGTCGCCTCATCCATGCGCGATTCGATCAGCGCCATCGTCAGATAAGCGCCGCCGCCCTGGCTCGGGATAACGTCCAGTTCCTCGTTCGCAGCCTCGCCATAAAACGAATAGGCGGCGGCCACCCACTGGGCTTCCGCCTCGGTGCTCCACGTCAGGCCGCGGCGCAGACACACGCGCCGGAACAGGCCCTGCGCCACCGCGTCGCGGAACGTGATCCGATGCACGGTGCCGCCGCGCTTCTTCGCGCGCACTTCCTGAATCAACTCGTTGAACGGATTGTCAGCGCCATCGTGCGTGGACAGGATCCGCACCTTGTCGCCCCACAGCAGCATGGCCATCGCGGCCTTCAGCAGCTCAGCCAGGTCAGGATGGAAGGCCGCTTCGTCGATGACCACGGTGCCCTGCTTGCCGCGCAGGTTCGCCGGCCGGCTGGAGAGCGCGACGATGCGCCGGCCGCTCCCCGGGAAATCGATGCGATACGCCTTGATCGATTTCGAATGGCCGGCGGAATCCACATCCTCGAAGAGGAAGTCCTGGATCTGCCCGGCCGCCTGGTTGAAGGCGCGCGCCCACATGGCGCAGGCCTCCACATATTCGAACGCCATGTCTTGCGTCGGACCGATGTAGAAGACATTGGTGCCGCCGGCCCGGGAAGCGATCAGCACGTCGTCGGCCGCTTCCGCCCAGGTGAGGCCGATGCGGCGGCTCTTCTCGCCGATCTTCAGCGGCGAATCGTCACCGATCCACGCTTGCTGGTACGGCAGCAGTGCCGCCGGCGGCGCCGCCGATGCGCCTGGCATGTTCTGCAGCGGGCCGGCCGTGGTCACTGCGGGATACCGAGAATCGCGCTGCGGATCTCGGCCACGGAGGTGGCCGACAGGCCACCGCGCTTGGCGATGGTGGAGGCAGCCTCGGCGGCCGCGCTCGCGCGCTCGCGCACTTTGGCGGCGTATTCCTTCTGCGCCACGCTGGCGCGTGCCAACTGTGCCACCGACTTGGTGATGCTGCTGAGATTGACCTTGCTGGGATCGACCTCCAGCTCCAGCAGGATGCTGAATATCTTCTCCTGCACCAGGCGCATCAGCGCTTCGGACATCGCGCCTTCGTCGTCGGGTGACTGCTCGACAATGGCGCGGGCCTGCTGTGTGGCCACCTTCAGCGCATTGACGCGTTCTTCGAAGTTCGAACCGTACGCATGGAGCGCGGACTTCTTGATCTCGAAGCCTTGGCTGGTCAGCCACTCCGACAACTCGACGTAACCGGAAAACCCGCTCTGGATCAGCCGCGCATCGAGATTGGCACGCACGTCATCTGGAAGCAGTGAGACCTTCGAGCGCGGCGGCACGTCAGTCCCACTTCGCCGGCCGGGCGATACCCGGGTCGCATTCGATGGTGTACTCCACCACGTCCACGCCGTGGCGCGTCAGCTCCGCACTCCACGTCGGCGTGTTCTGGCCGAGAAGCCTGACGAGGCCACGATCTTCCAGATAGTCCAGTTCGCGCCGCAGGTGCTGCGGCGTCAGCGGCAACTGGATGTCCTGCAGAAGGCGAAACAAGATGGTCTCCGAGACCGGCCGCGGGCGGCCCGCATCGAGCCCGCGCAGGATCCGCCATCGCGCTTCCTCGCGCTGGGCCTTCTCGAAATCAATTTCACCCGGCATCTCTGTTGCTCCTGATCTTGCCGAACAGATCGAGCACCATCAGCCGGAGCGAATCGCCGCCGCTGCGCAGGTGATCGAGCTTCATGTCTATGGATCCGGAAAAGCGGATCCAGTCCTCGCGCTGCACGTACTCTCGCGGCAGCTCGGCCCGCAGCCGCAGCAGCTCGTTTTCCACATGGCGGCCTTGCTCCTCGACCTTCTCCAGTTTCTCGGTCATGGCCAGCAGCTCGGCATCGCGCGCCTGAAAGCGCGCGTCCAGATGCTCTTTGAACTGGCGCACCAACACGGTCCCGAAGGTCCAGACCACGATGCTGAAGGTGGCGAGCACACTCGCCAAGCCAACGATGAAGCCCCAGAAATCGATGATGATGGTGGTGGTTTCAGTCATACGCGCGATGCCAATTGATCAGTCGTTGGCATTGGAGCCGGTTGAGGTGATCTGCCTCGGCGTTGACGACGTGGTTGTCGAGGATGTCGGAGAGTCCGATGCCGGAGGAACGTTTTTCATCTGCAGTGGCGTCGTTGGCCGGAGTGGTGCCAGGTACTCGGCGGGCGGTCGCTTGCAGATCTGCGTTGAGGGCGTCGTTCCACACGCGCACAAAGCCGCGGCTGACAGTGAATACAGGAGTGCCCGTGACAGGTTCAGTGACAATGATCGGATCGCTGACACGAGGAATCTCCGCTCGAATGGTAAAGAACACTGGCGCTGCCAATCCGCGCGCCACCTGCAGTTCCAGCGCCAGCGCATCGTTCTTCGCCTCCTGCGCACGCAGCTCACGCACCTTCTGGCGTTCGGCCACCAGCGCCGCCTGTGCCGCCGCGCCCTTCGTCACCTTCACGCCGTTGCGGTAGCCACCGCCGTACAGCGCTGCACAGGCGACAGCGACGGCCAGGTACTTTGCCCAGGGTGCCCAGCCGCCGATGAGGCCAGACAGCCATTTCACGCGGTCCCGTCCCCGCGCGCCGTCAGCTGCGCGGACACCGTGGCGCCGACGCCGGCGATGCCGCCGTCCGTCCTCCAGATCCAGCCGCTGACCGAAACGTGCACGTCCTGCGCTTCATCATCGAGAAGCGTGTTCACCAGTCCCTGGGCGGTGTTCTGCGTCAACTGCCGATTGGTGGCGTAGTCCGGTTGCTCGTCGCAGACCTTGTCCAGGTTGGCCGCCACGACTTCAATAGCTTCGGCCTTGGTTCTTTCCTGAACAGTGAAGGTGTACGACATCAGCGTGCATCCGCCGGGAATGAGGCGAGATCGACCCGGTCAGGCCAGCGCCAGTAATGACCGTTCTGATCATCGGCCGCGAGCAACGCGACGCTCAGCCTGATGACTGGCGCGGCGGCGTCGGGAAACACCACCAGGTTCACCAGGGTGTCCGACCATACGCGCGTGATGATCGCCGGGTGCTCGAGTTGCTCGTTCGATTTGAACGGGCCGAACAGCACGATGCGGCCAACGGTGGGTCTCATGGAATCAGTCTCCCTGGTGAAGTGAAGGGTCAGGTGCCGATGGTCGGAGGGCGCGCGCCGTTCCGGCCGAGCATGGCGCGCCACTGGTAGCCAAGAACGGTGAGGATGAAGCTCGATGCGAATGCCGACATGGGCGTGCGCTCGGCCGGGAAATCGAAGGTCTCGCGCACCCACGCGATGCGATCCAGCTCGGGCGCCACGATGAACCCGGCGATCGACAACAGAACCGCGATCAGAAAGCCCGGCACATCCTCCACGATGAATGTCTTGAGCGACTGCTGGCGCGTCAGCGCCGACCATTCCTGCCAGGCGAACAGCAGCTGCAGCAGAAACCCAAGAGCAGCACTGAGAACGATCAACCACGATGGATACGCGGAGGCGCTCACGCTTCGGCTCCACTCAATTGCCCATCGCTGGCCAGCAGAGGCAGGTCGGTCGACACTGCTTCGTTAGATGGCCAGCGGTAGCCCAGCACGCGCGCAGCCGAAAACGGAAGGGTGCACACGCTGTCGCGCTGGTTGCCGCCGAGGGTCATGATGTTGCCGAACTCGTCGATGCCGACCACGAAACCGACGTGGCCGCCACCCTTGCGCTCGTAAACGACGACGCAACCGCGGCGCGGCGCGGTCATCGACACGCCCCAGTTCAGGTAGGCGCTGGCGCGATACCAGTGCTTGGGCACTTCCAACCCTGCCTGACTCAGGCACTCGGCGACGAACACGCCACACCACGGCGTTGCATCGTCACGCCACCACGCTTTCAGGCGAATCAGCCATCCGACGATGACGGGCGAATTCTCCTTACCCGGGATCTCTTTCGTGCCGTCGTATCGGCGCGCAATGGTGAGCCACACGGGCTCCATCCGATGCGCAGCGTTCGACTTGGGGATATCGCGTCCGGCCATGCCCCGCACCGTAGCGGGTCGGCGCGGCCGGCTCTTCTAAAGAGCTTTAATGTTTCACGTGGAGCGGAAGAAGTCCGGCTGGCGCCGCCGCATGTCCTCGGTGCGCACCCGCTTGATGATCTGGTAGATGCGCACTTCCGTCAGGCGGAACCGATCCGCCAGCAGCGCCACGTTGCGACCGTTGAACAGGTGGTAGATCTCCAGATCGCGGCGCGAGAGATCGAACTCCTGGCCCTTCGGCAAATACAGCGAGTGCCCGGCCCAGTTCCGGCGCACATGCTCGGCGGTCTCGAATCCTATCTCAGCGGCCACCTCGGCGGGCTGACCGCGCTTCTGCAGGACTTCACCGACGTAGGCAGCCAGCTCGGTCAGCAGCTCGGGATAGTTCTCATCCTCCCGTGGAGCGCGCAGCGGCATCTCGCTCATGGTGCCGCTCCCGGCAACGCTTCGGGTTCAGCAACCGATGGCCGCACGAACAGATCGCCGTTGATCCCCACGTCGTTTCCCTTATTCGCTGGGTGCGCCTTCCAGGCGTCCTGATGCGCCGGGCACAGATCCTTGCTCGGCGAGGGCTGGAAGCGATGTTGATCACACAGCCTGCGGTCGCAGGTCTTGCCGCGCCCCACTTTCCAGTCGCAGAGATAAAGTGCCGGCGACCCGCAGACGATACAACCGTCAGGGCGGCGCGATCCGCACACAAATCCCGAAAACTGGTCGGTGACGACGTGCGTGCACTTCATCGGCGGGTCACCGAGACTGCACATAATCCGGATGCACCGACAGTCGAGGGTGTCATTGCCGCACCGCCTCGCCAACCCGTCCGGCGTGGTTGATCGGCAACTTCAGATCACACTTTCCTGATCGGCAGGAGGGACTCGTGGTCGCGTGGTCAAGGGAGACCTGCGTGCGCACGTATCCCAGCCATTGCATGAGATCCTCGCCCAACGTGCGCTCCGTCACGCCTGCCACAACGCGATCTCGCAGGCCGCATCCGTGGCATGTGTACTGCACGTCGATGGTGGGCGGACCGGACATATCTGGCGCGTCGCGGGGACTGCTCATGCGCGCACCCACTTCCCATTCGTGATGAAGCCGTGGTCGCCGCATGCCCGGCAAAGAATGCTCGGCGTGAGCGTCAGCGGATCCTTGCTCTGCACATCCCACGTCGCAATCGAACCAGGTGCGAAACCCTGCGCCCACGCGCCGCCCGCGAAGGTCACCCACCCGACGCACGGCTCGCCAGCCGAGGTCTTGTGCCGCACGTTGCCACCGGTGCGCGGATCATCGCTGTAAGCAACGAACTCAATGTAGTGATCGTCTCCAAGGTTCAGCGCGTCTGTGGGTTCGGTATTCGTAGATGCAGGCTTGTCGCACGGACCCATGCCGGATCGTTCGCACGGCGACTTCCGACAACACTTGCCATCGGATGTGGCGTCGGTGCGGTTCATTTCGATGGACCCTCGTCGAACACTTCCTACATTCGGCGAAGTCATCGCGCATCCCTCTCCAGGTACACCATGCCTAGCCGCCAGTTGTCGTCCTCCTCCGGAGCCAGGCGCCAGCCTTCATTCGACGGCAGCATCTGATCGGCTTCGTAGTACGGGACGAAGCGCACCTCACGCGGGCGCGTCGACCTGCGCATCAATCGGTGCAACATCGAGTGAAGCCAGCTCATGGAAACATCTCTAGCGCGCGGCCGGCCCGCCGAGCGTGATAGGCGCTCTCGGCGTGGTGGCGCGCGTCGTAGGCCAGGTGGCAGCGCTGACACCAGAACTTCAGGTTTTCGTCGTCGCAATGCTCAGGCACGTGATCGAGATGCGCGACGGTGCAGACGATGCGGATGATGCGCAGCAATTCGCGCCGGCCGATGGATCGATCGCTGCACCAGAAGCGCTCGCCCGGCTCCGGCCACACCAGTTGCAGCCGCTTCTCTTCCTTGGCTTCCGCGTGGAGGAAGCGACCGTCACGCAGGCGGCCGCCGAGCGAATGGTTGCTGACGCCGCACTGCTCGCAGCAATTCTTCGCGCGCGCCTGGATCCGCGCGCGGATCTGCGGCCAGTCGGCCGGATAGCGGTGGCGGTTTTCAGGACGGATCGGCATGTGTTACTTCCGCGCCTTGCGCCGTTTGGTCGAGGTGCGCGGTGCGCCCGACGTGTGCCATGCGCTTGTCGATCTTGTGCACGTCGTCGGCCATCTGTCGCACGCGGTAGCAGCCGAGCGTGGCATTCAGCGTCTTCAGCTCCTGCAGAATCGCGTAGAGCAGAGCCATCTGCCAGTGATAGACGCCCGCATTCATTCCGCCGCTTGGGTTCTCCGTGAAGCCGGAAGAGTTGATGTCCAGGCCGCCTTCTACGACCTTTGACAGCCGGGTCTTCACGACGCCCCCTTCGCGCGCCGACGCTGATCGATCGCCAAAGCGGCAATCACCTTGTGCAGCTGCTCGGCTGTGCACCAGGCCACGCGCTCGACGCTGAACATCCGCTGCGCCATCGCATCGACGTAGCTCCACGGACGGCCGGCATGGGCCAGCAGCGCCTCCACCTTCTGCAGCTGGGGGCTGGCCTGGATGTTGTGCGGCTGACCCGGAAACTTCCCGCGCGCCCGGCGCGGCCGCGAGGCGAACCCCCGCGCGCGCAGGTGATCGAGTACGGCACGACGACCGGCGGCGTCCAGCTCCTTCGAGGAGTGCACGCGCGCGGTGGTCCACAGCATGGCTCGGTAGGTATCATCGTCGAGCTGCAGCTGCTTCTTGGCGATGTGGATCTTCGCCAGCTCTGCCTTGCGGGAGTCGTAGGCGCGGTTCATCGATCGTCCCTTACGCGCTCGCACAGCGAACAGTGACAGCCGGAGAAGTGATCGGGCGTGCCGGCCTCCAGGCGCTGCAACCGACGCAACGCCGCCCGGGCTCTTGCCTGGGCGAGATCGCGCGTCCCAGGCACATAGCCGGTCATGCGGTTGCCGGTCTTCGTGCCGACGATGTAGCGCCACCAGTGGCCCTTCTGGTCGGTGCGCGTCATCTCGGACAGGACCGGCGGCTGGCAGCGCTCGATAGCGATCACGCGGCATCCTCCACATCGGCGTCCTCGCCGGTGCCCAGCAACACGTCGACCAGCTCGTCGATCTCCGAGTCCACCGGTGCGATGACGACCTGGTCTCCAGTGCCCACGACCGAGCAACCGATACGCTTCAGATCCGCGGCCGGCAGCTGCAGGAGCGATGGCTTCACCGGCTTCTCGGTGCTCTTGATCAGCGTCTGCACCTGATCAGGCAGGTGGCGGCGGATCAGCTTCAGCACCTGCTCGACCTCCAGATCGAACAGCAGCTTGCCCTTGGCTTTCTGAAAGCCCACCTTGATGCCGTGGAGTACGCGCGTCTTCGGCCGCTCGAACAGCGCGCGGTGCTCCTCCAGCGCCGCGCGCAGACGGAGCCGGGAGTCCTGCGCGTTGCACACGGCGGTTTTGATGCCCGGCAGGCGGCGCCGCTTCGCGGCCTCCATCTCTTCGTGCAGCGCATGCACGCGCTCGGTGAGCAGCGTGCGGTCCGCGGCGTGCTCCTTGGCGATCTGCTCGATGGTTTCGATCGACATCGTGATCTCCCTTCAGGTCGGCAGGTGGAGCTGCCCGCGCAGGTCGGGCAGCGAGATGCGCCGCATCGCCGCCACCTGGCGGAGCGAGGTCATGGCACGCTCGTAGAGAAACTCGCAGGTCCGGTCCAGCTCCTCGGGCGTCTCGGCCATGAAGTAGCCGGTCTCCGGATGCGCGCACACGTGATGGCCGGTCGCGCGCAGCTGCTCGACCAGGCGGCGCACCTGCCGGTGGTGCAGCAGCACGCCCGGATTGCGTGTCTGCAGCTCGGCGACCAGCACCTCGATCGGGATGCCGCGCTCGGCCCCGATGTGGGCGCTGAGCACCGCCAGCACGTGATCGGCGGCCAATATCTCGGCGTTCATGCGCGCGCCCTTCGAACGAAGTGCGCGGCCGCCGTGCGCGGGTGGCGGTGGTGTTTCAGTGCCTCGAACGGCACGCCGTTGCGCTGCGGCAGGTGCTCGATGCCGAGCTCGGCCATCAGAAGCCGTCGCTGCACACGGCGCTGTGCGCCCAGCAGCGGCAGCGGATCGAGCGATTGATCACCGTTGTCGTAGCGGCGTGGGTTGGCCAGGAACTGCATCAGGGTTACTCCGCGAATGCTCAGTCCGTTGTCGAGATAGCGCTGCGCCCAATGTTCGACGTACGCGTCGGACCACCGCTGTGTGCCTTCGGTCGTGGCCGACCGGTCGGCCGCCGGCAGCACGTCGGTGCGTGGCTTGCGCGGTATCAGCAGCGGCGCGACCACGAGCACCACCAGCAGCACGCTGTAAAACAGCAGGCCGAACAGATCCCAGTCGTCGTAGCGGGTCATGGGAGCATCTCCTTCGTGGCATGGGCCACAGCGCCTTGGAGGAACAGGTCGTCAAATTTCGGGATGCCGCGCTGGCGGATGGCGTCGGCCAGCATGTCGCCACCGGCCGCGACGCGTCCGGTGAGGTGCCGCTCGATCTCCTCGGCATCGAGGCCGTAGTAGAGGCCGTGCGCCCAGCTGCCGAAGCGGCGCACGCTCTTGCGCAGCGCGCGGTGCGCGGCCGGATACACATCGCGCAGTTGCAGTGTGCTCGGGCGCGGCCGCGGCTTGCGGGCGCGCACCTTCTGCGGTGGCGGCACAGGAGTTTTTAGCTTGCCGGGTATCAACGCCACGATCTTCGTGGCGAGCTTCAGGTTTTTGCCGGTGTACCCACCCGAGGCGAGCAGACTGATGGCCACGCGTGAATAACCGACCAGGCGGCCGATGGCCGCGAGCGTGATCTTCTCTTTTCGAGCCTGCGCGATCAGCGATCGGGCATGTTTGATAAGTCGCAGCTTCTGGTTCTCGTTCATGGCATCCCCTGGAGTTGTGTATTCGGCTCGGCCGCTGCGCCCGGCTCGACAACGCTTCGATGCTCCTGCGCTGCGGTGTGGTAGGCGTCGAACTCTGCCTGGTGGTGCGCGCACAGCTGCTCCCAGCAGTCACCACGCACCAAGCAGCCGCAGGACATGCGATGCGTGTCATTCACCGGAGACTCCCAGCCACCACATCAGCAGCGGCCCCACGCTGACACCGATGGCGATGAGCGCGACGAGCGCCAACCACGCAAAACCCGCGATGATGACGAGCCGTTCGCTGGGGCGTCTTTCCCTCACGCCGCGACCTGCACCTGGTGCGTCAGGTAGAACTTGCGTCGGCCCCAGTCGTCGAGGTTCATGCGCCGCTTGCCGGCCGCCAGCGTCTTCTTCTCGATCTGCGACAGACCCACCCGCGCGAGGCCGGGGTTGCCGTGGCATTCGCGCTGCAGGTGCTGCAGCAGATCGTCGTCGACGCTCACCTTGCACAGGCGCTTGGCCAGCAGCTGCATGTCTTCCAGATCGCAGGGGTGGAACTGCATCCACGTCGAGATACGTCGAAACAGCTGGGGGCGATTGGCGAAGCGCCGCTCGATGCCGGTGTGTCCGGCGATGAGCACCGGTTGGCCGGACAGATCGTGAATGTCGCGCAGGCTCTCGATCAGCCGCTGGCTGGAGAAGAGGAAATCCCCTTCGTCGACGATCAGCGTCTTGTCCTGCTCCTGCAGATACGTGCCGATCATCTCGGTCATCACCGAGTTGCCGCGCGTGCTGTTCGCAGCCATGCCGCAGGCGTTGGTCAGCCGCGAGAGAAACGCCACGGCGCTGTCGGTGGCCAGCGCGCGCACATAGATGGCACCAGTCTTCTGCGCCAGCCAACGTAGCGCTGTGGTCTTGCCGGCGCCGCTGGCGCCGCTGACCAGCAACACCGCCGGCAGGCCGTCGGCGCGTTCCAGTAGTTCTTCGTGGCTGACGCGCAGCGCCGCCACGCTCTTGGTCACAACGATGTCTTTGATCACTTGGTTACTCCCTCAAGTCGAGGCCGCTGCGGACGATCCGCAGCGTTCCTCGATCAACTCGTCTACCGTGGTGGCCTGGCGCGGGTGTTCACGGCGCCAGCTGTCCACGTAGTCCTGTTCTTCCGGCGACAGCGCGCGCTGAAAGTGCTGTTCGCTCAACCACATCACGCGCGCCATCGGCGTGGCGAAGGACGGGGTTTCCACCGCCTCGGCCTGCAGCGCCTCAGCGCGGTACCGTTGGAACGTGTCGTGATCGATCAGATCCGCGCTGGTGCGTGCCGGTGGATTCAGTTCGTTGACGGCCGCGGCCGCGGCGGTGAGCGCCGGTGTGGCGTGCGGCTCGATGGGTCGCGGGAAGAGCGCGATCTTGCCGCTGTCGAAGTCGCGCTGGCGCAGGATCTCGTCGGCCGCGTGCTCCAGCTGCACCTGCTGGCGCTCGCGTCTGAACTGCGCGTTCCAATCCGCGCGGCGGCGTTTGTGCCGTTGCATCGCGGCGCGCGCCAGTTCCTGGTGAGAGATGCCGATGGCCAGCTGCGGCTGCACGGCGATGCAGATGAAGCGCGTGGTCTCTTCGCCGTGGCTGTACACCACGATCTTGCCGGCCTCCGGCAGATAGCGACATTGCACGAACTGACCGACGCAGCCTTCCAGCTCCGGCGCGCAGAACCAACCCCGCTCAAGCTGGATGCCTTTCTTGCGCACGCGTCGGATGCCGGCGCCACCGGGGAGTTCGGCCAGCAGCAGATCCAGCTGTCGCTCGTCCGCGATGCGGCGCACCGGCTCGTTCCAGGCGGAGGCGATTTCGAACGGTGACTTGCCGGCCAGCCCTTCGTGCGCGCGATGCTCGTAGTCGGCTACGCACCAGCGATCGAGCTTTTCTTGCAGATCTGCGGCAGTGAGGCGCAGCGTCCAACATTCCTCATCACGCACGGCGCCGCTGATGCGATCTGCGAAGCTGTGGCGCGAGCGCTGGTCCTGCCCCTGCGCCACGTTGTGGCCCACGTAGCCGGGCAGCAGCTCGATGAAATCGTGCTGCAGGGTGCGGAAGCTCCGCTCGATGTGCGGCTTCTGCTGCGGCGTGAAGGCCTGGCTGATCCTGTGGACGATGCCGAGGTTGGCCAGCGCGCCGCGGTAGTAGTTGGAGAGATAGTCCTTGCCCTGGTCGCTTCGCACCGCCTCCGGCACGCCGAGGTCCATGATCATCCGCCGCAACAACTCGCCGTTGGCCAGGCCCCGCGCGGTCTTCGTCACCAGGTATCGCACGCGGCGTGAATACACGTCGATGCCGGCACTCAATGTGTAGCGGCCATCGCTCAGCAGCAGATCCGCGGGCGAACAGTCGACTTCCCATTCCTGGTTGAGCCGCACGATGTCGCCGCTGGTAGTGCCGTGCGCGGGCCGATAGAGACTGGTGTGGCGGTCCGGGTTGGCGTGGAAGGTCAGCAGCTCACGGTGTTCGCGCTTCCAGCTGCGGATCCAGCGCTGCAGTGTGCGTAGCGGCGGCACCGTCACCGACGGTTCGGAGCGGAAGCGCGCGATCAGCCAGCGATACATCAGCGCCGTCGATGCGTGGCCGTGCTGCTTCAGCCAGGCGCGCACGGAGGTGCAGAGCAGATCCTCGGCATCCAGCGGATGCTCGGCGCGCTTCGGGCCTGAGCGCTGATTGATCAGTGCTCCGGGTCCACCGCGTTGGAAGGCCAGCCGCCATCCCTTCAGCGTGGCGGCTACCAGCTGCGGCAGCAGCTCGCGTGCACTGGCCTCGATGTCGATGAGTCCGGCGTTGTATTCGGCAGTGAAGCTGGCCTCGGCGCGGCTCATCGGCAAGCCGGAACGCTTCTGGTAGTCGCGCAGCGCGCGCAGCACATCGATCTTCGCGCACTGCAGGTGGATGGTTTCGGTCGGCGCCGCGAGTACGGTTTCGACAGGAGTCAGGTTCATCTGTCGATGCACCCTGATTCACGGCGGCCTGTGATGATGTAGAGGACATCGATGCCTGCGCGGGACCAGAGTTCAAGAACTCTGGCGTTGGGATGAGCTTGCTCTTGCTCCCAGTTGATCAGTGCGCGCTTGGAGATCTGAGCGAGATCGGCAAATGCCTTTTGCGAAAGGTTTAGGCGTCCGCGCTCGATCGAAATCCTCGATCCGATGCCTCCGAATGGAGGAGGCTGCATGGATGCGTCATTTGCGGCAGCAATCGATACGCGCAAGGCACCAGATGAGCGCGGTACGATTGCTGCTACCGGCGGGGCCTTCATTCCCAACGCAACGCGGATCAGGTGCCCTTCGCCACGAAGGCCTTTGCAGCGACCGCGCAGTACATCTCGAACGGCGTGACGCGAAAAGCCGTGCTCGCGCGCCCACTCGTTGACGCTGATACCTCTGGCTATAAGGCGATCACGCGCCATTGCGCCCGTGAGCGATGGTTCGTTTGGGCCAAAGATTGGCCTGCGGATGAACTTGAGGCGCATCTCCAAGAAGCCAGGCTTCATGGGTTCCTCCGCGTTGTCTGATAGGTGCGCCGCGCGCACTTTTTCTTCGAGTAGCGATCAGGCCAGATGAACTCCGGCGTGCGCTCTATCGCAGCGGCGATCTTTCTTTCTGCTGCTGGCCTCGATCGGACCATCGCTTGACGCAACTGCAGGTAGCTGTAGTTGGTCCTGGTTGACAGGCTTTTGAGCGTCAGCCCGCGCCGCGCCAGCTCCAGCAATATCCAAGCGCGCCGGGCCGCGTTGGTGCCCAACAAGCCGTGTTTTGCTACTGTTAGAGACATGGTCGGGCACATTAGTGCCCGTTCGGTCGCTAGTCAAGCGACTTCTGTTAAAACGAGCACCAGAGAGATCAGTTGAGCACTAAGATCGTAGCTAACCGGGATCGGAGCTGATGGCGAGAACAAAAAACAAGCCCGAGCCGGCATGGGTGGATGCGTTCACAGCGAGGCTGAGGGTGATCGCGAGGCGCATCGGCAGCGGGAATTCGTTCGCAGACAAGCTGGGGCATTCGCGCGCCGGTGTCCGGAAGTGGCTGGCTGGAGACGCGTTCCCCAACGCGTACGACATAGCCCGCATCTGCGATCTCGCCGGCGTCCGGGTTCAGTGGTTGCTCTATGGCGCCGAACCACAGACCGCGAACGATGCGAAGTTCGTAACGGAGAAGGTCGCTGGCAACGCCGTGGATTTTTATGAGAGGGATTACATCAGAGAGGTGGCACTCGCTTTGGGGAACCAGGCTAAGAGCCGCGATATGAGGCTGACCAGCAGCGCAGCTGCGAATCAAATTGTGGCGCTCTGTTATCTGTTCCGCTCGACGAAGATCGAGCCCGAAGGCATTGATGTGTTCCTCGATCAACTAGCACCGAGATGGCCGAGCAGCGACGAGTAGCGCTCGAAGGGTGAATTTCATGTGGGTATTCGTAACCGCGTTTGCGATTGCTTTTCTGATCTCGTTTTTTACCGCGCGCGGATTGGGCAAGCCGCGGAGCGTTGCATTATGGAATGCGTGCGCAATGGGCTTGCTCTCGCCGATCGCGGTCCTCGTCTACATAGGGGTCACTGCTAACTCTGGTTCAGCAGGAAAGTCTGAATCACCCACGTACCTACATCTTGCAGGCGACGGATCCGAGTTGCGCGCGCTGATCAACAGTTGCCCGGCGATGAAGCGGAACGAGGCGTCTTTCGATGTTGAATCGGTCGCGCCGCACGATCCGCGCTATGAGCCCACGGAGGGGACCGGCACGGCGATCAAGGTAATCGCAAGAAGTCCCGCTGAAGGGATACCGTCAAGAGCTTGGGGGCATCACTGTCTTTTTGTGGTTGATCTCGACGCTGGTAGGGCTTTTGTTGTCAAGACTGCGTGCGCCACGCTTTGCGGTGATACGGCAGTCCAGGCGGACGGGACGTTGTATCGGATCCCGGTCACGGCGCAGCGGCTGCCCCGCCGCTGATCCAAGCCGCCCTTTGGCGCTGCCAAGCCGACCTAAACCCCCGGCGGATTACGGCGGCGCGACCCCGACCCCGCGGCATGGGTGCCGGGTCGAGCGTTATAACGGGCGTAGCCGCGCGAGGGTGGCAGCTGGATTTGAATTAACCACCCACCGTCCGACATAACACGGGCCCGGTCCTACGGTCGCCGTCAGCCGGGTCTGACAAACCGCCCCTAAAATCCACCTACCGACCCGGCGGGGAAGCCTGCCGCAGCCGGCCTGTTTGCATCCCAAGGCAGGCCATGCAAACACCCCGTTCAGGGCGCCCGGCGGCACCCACTGGCAGGCCCGCTTTTGCGTCCTGGTCGGCAGCTGCGGTAGCTTGCACGCTCTCGAATTCCGCCCACTCCGTCGGCCCCGGATTCCTTAAAGCCCTTTAAGAGACTCAGCACCGCTGGGCTCGCGACCATCGCGCCTCGAAATCAGGCGCGATGAGCGCACCACCCAGCGGAGCGAGATCTTGGTATGTAAGCGACTGCACATCTTCCGTTCGGGGCGGCACACCGCCACGGACGGAAGGTCGCTGACCTTCAGCGCGGGGGACTTGGCTGCCTGTGCGGCGGCCTACGACCCGGCCGTGCACGAGGCGCCAATCGTCGTCGGTCACCCGACGATGAACGCGCCGGCCTACGGTTGGGTGTCGGGCCTGCACTTCGATGGCAGCGATCTGTATGCCGATGCAGGCCAGGTCGAGCCGCAGTTCGCCGAGCTCGTCAACGCCGGCCGCTTCAAGAAGATTTCCGCGAGCCTCTACATGCCGGACTCACCCGGCAACCCGACGCCAGGCAAGTACTACATCCGTCACGTCGGCTTCCTCGGCGCCGCGCCTCCCGCGGTGAAGGGCCTGCGCGATGCGAGTTTCGCTGCGGCTGAGGAAGGCCTGGTCGAGTTCAGCGATTGGGCCGACGTACAGAGCGCATCACTGTGGCGGCGCCTGCGCGATTTCCTGATCAGCAAGCATTCGCTCGAGGAGGCCGATTCGGTCATCCCCGATTACGCAGTCGCCTCGCTCGAACGCGAGGCCCAGCGCGCCGATTCCAAAGCCGAACCTGTTGCGACCTACACGGAGCCCACCAGCACCATGACGAAGGAAGAAATCGAGGCGCAGAAGCGCCTGTTCGAACAGCAGCAGCAGACGCTGGCCGCCAGCCAGGCGGCCCTGCAGGCCGACCAGGCGAGCTTCGCCGAACAGCGTCGCGAACTCGATGCGCAGCTGCAGACGCAGCGCCGCGCTGGCTTCGTGGCGTTCACCGACGATCTGGTCAAGGCCGGCAAGGCATTGCCAGTTCATCGCGACGGCTTGGTCGCGTTCATGGAAACGATCAGCGCCGGCGCCGGCACCGTCGAGTTCGGCGAGGGTGATGCGAAAGTGAGCCAGCCGGCCCTCGCGTGGCTGCAGGCCTATCTGACCGCGCAGCCAAAGCTGGTCACCTTCGGCGAGGTCGTGACCGGCGAGGAAGAATCGAACACGGACAGCAGCGATCCGGTTGCATTCGCCGAGGCGATCAACGAGCTGCGCGAAAACGAACGCAAGGCGGGCCGCGAGATTTCCTTCGCGCAGGCCGCTTCCCAGCTGCAGGCCAAGCAGGCCGCGAGCTGAGCCACACACCCACACCGCACACCAGGAGAGCACTGTGAATCCACTGTTGACTAAGGCGTACAAGGCTGGCGCTGCGATCGCGGCCTGCCGCCTCATGAAGGTCGGCGCCGCTGACTATCTGGCCATCCAGGCCACCGACGGCGCCGCGCCGATTCTCGGCGCCTCCGTGCAGAATATGCCGGCGGAGCTGAACCAGACCGTCGATGTGGTCCGCGCGGGCCTCACGTATGTCGAAGCCGGCGGCAGCATCAACCGCGGCCAGTACGTCACGGCCGATGCGAATGGCAAGGCCATCGCCGCGGTCATCGTGGCCGGCACTCCACTGTATGTGGCCGGTACCGCCGAGATCGCCGCAGTCGCGGGTGACCTGGTGCCGGTGATGATCGCCCCGTGCGTCATCGCCAACGACACCGGCATCGTGACGGCCGATGTCACGATCAGCTCGGCCGAACTGCTGGCGCTGAATGCCACGCCGAAGACGCTGGTCGCAGCGCCTGGTGCCGGCAAGGCACTGATCCTCATCGATGCGCAGCTGGCGCTGACCTACAACAGCGCCGCGTATGCCGGCATCGCTGCAGGCGAGGATCTGGCAATCCGCTACACAGATGGCAACGGCGCGCAGCTCGCGGTGGTGGAAACCACCGGGTTCCTCGACCAGGCCACGAGCCAGTACCGGCATGTGTATCCGCTGGCCGATGCCGCGAAGGTGCCGGCGGCCAACGCCGCGCTGGTGGCGCACATGCTCACCGGCGAAATCATCACTGGTAACAGCCCCCTCAAGATCCGCGTGCGCTATCGCACCGTGGATCTGGCGTTCTAACCCACACCGCTATCACCGGAGATTCAACGATGAAGGCTTCTTTCCCCGCTCGCTCGCTCCTGATCGCCGCCCTGCTGGTCGGCGTTGTGGTGGCGATGTTCCTGGATGCGCAGCACTCGGCTGTGGCAATGGCCATCGTGCTCGCACCATTCCCTGTCGACGCCCAACTCCAGGGCATCTCCATTGCGTTTCGAAACAAGGAACTGATCGCAGACGAACTGTTCCCGCGCGTGCCGGTGGGCTCGGAAAGCTTCAAGTACAACAGCTTCCCGAAGGGCACTTTCTTCAATGCGCCGGACAATCGCGTCGGCCGCACCTCTGCGCCCAACCGCGTCGAGCTCGGGTTCAGTCAGACCTCGAACTCGACGGAGGATTACGGCCTGGACGATGTGGTGCCAATCAAGGACGTCCGCGAAGCCGCTGCTCAGGGCCTGGCCAACCCGGTCAATGCTGCGGTGGAATTCCTGGCTTCG
>JAIBJL010000532.1 GCA_020029545.1 Gammaproteobacteria bacterium | reverse complement strand
CGCTCGACCAGGTCGATGGGAATGGTGCCGATGTCGACCGCTGCCGTTTGCGGCAATTGAGCGACATGGCGGCGCCCATCGACCAGGACCAGCGTGCGCTGGATACCGAGATTGCGCAGGTTGAGAAGATTCAGGCCTCTGCTGCCGCTGGACACGGCCGATCCCGAGGTCCGGGTCGAATCCATCGAGCCGATCAGCGCCGGTTGATTAGTCAGGTAGTCGGTTAGGTTGGTGGTGCCGGCAAGCTCAATCGATTGGGCATTGATCGACACTGTCGGGTTAGACGTATCGATGTCGGGCTGCCGCAGTCTCGAGCCCGTGACGATGACTTCCTCCGGACCGGCGGACTGGGTGCGAGTGGATTCCTGGGCCTGTGCCGCCTGTACCATCCACAGCAAAACGCTCAATGCGAGTCCCGCCACAAGAAAGTGGTGCGAACGGACTTCCTTGGGCATCTGAATTCCTCAGGGAGGGGGATCGCCAACGGATTCCCTGTATTGCGAGCCGCAGATGCCACCAATCAACCCAGGGTGCCGGTCGATGCAGCATTGTCGCCGTGCGGCACTGTACACACCACTGGTGCCAGGCGATAGTGTATGGGGACGGACGTAGTGGTCCTAACCGGCGTCCAAGGGCAAAGTGACAGCCGGAGGGGTATCGAAATAACATGCCGGTGGTCCGCGGCCGGACAACACCAGCATGCTAGATTCGGATCGTCTTCAAGGGATGCGGACAGGCATGTACGCGCCAGGGTTCATGAATTGATCTCCAGAGGGTTCGGCCAGCGAGTTCTGGCCGGAAGCCTCGCTGAGTCGTATCAATCCGTCAACTGCCCGAATGGTCACCGTGTGCAGCAATGTATCCAATCTGGTCAGGCCGCGGCAAACGAGCATGGGCTCGCGGCAGGCGTAGAGCGCAGCGACTGGCGATTCCAACTTTATCTGCTTAGCTGCACATGACCGGTGCATCCGACAGGAATCTCGAAGAGATCGTGCGCCAGGCGCGGCTGCTGGCACCGGAGCAGCGCCTGTCATTCATCCGTGATGCCTGTAACGCAGAGACCCCGGTAACCCGTGCTGCACCGTCGCAGGGTTCGGCTTCCCCCAACCAATGGGGCGACCTGGATTCGGCGCGCGATTGGGGAACGAGCGACGTGCCGGAGTATGGCCCCGGTGAAAGAATCGGTCCCTATCGTGTGCTGCATTTGCTCGGCGAGGGCGGCATGGGCACGGTCTTCCTGGCTGAACGAGCTGACGACCAGTTCAAGCAGCAGGTCGCCATCAAACTGGTACGGCGTGGCCTGCTATCGCGCAGTGTACAGAGTCGCCTGCGCATCGAGCGCCAGATTCTTGCCACGCTCGATCACCCGAACATTTCCAAGCTGCTCGACGGAGGCACCACCGCCGAAGGCACGCCTTACATCGTCATGGAATACGTCGACGGGCAGCCCATCGATGTCTATTGCGATGAGCATGGCCTGACCGTCGATGAGCGGCTGCAACTATTTCGGGCAGTCTGCTCCGCCGTGCACTGCGCTCATCAGAACCTGGTGGTCCATCGCGATCTGAAGCCATCGAACATCCTGGTCACCAAGGATGGCATTCCGAAACTGCTCGATTTCGGGATTGCCAAGCTGCTGGACGAACGTCATCTGCAGCAGACCTTGGCGGTCACGCAGGCGGACCTGCGATTGATGACTCCCGATCACGCAAGTCCCGAACAGGTTCGCGGCGACCCCATTACAACGGCAAGCGATATCTACGTTCTCGCCGTGCTGCTCTATGGCCTGCTTACCGGCTACAAGCCGTTTACGCTCCGGAGCAATCGCCTCGCCGAGCTGGAACGGGCGATCTGTGAATACCCCCCCTTGCCTCCCAGCGATGTTTTCGGCCATGCGGTAAAGGCCGATGCCTCCGAGATGGCTCGAATCGCACAGTGTCGCCGGACAACACTGCCGAAATTGCGTCGACGGCTGCGCGGCGATCTCGACAACATTATGCTGATGGCGCTGCGCAAGGAGCCCGAACGCCGCTACTCATCGGTGGAGCAACTCTCGGCCGATGTCGATCGATGCTTGCGTGGACTGCCGGTACTGGCACGCTCCGATGCATGGACCTATCGCACGTCGAAATTCGTGCGCCGCCATTTCATCGTGGTTTGCCTCTCGGCGGCATTCATCGCATCGCTCATCGGCTTTGCGGTCACCACTTACGTGCAATCTCGACGCATCGCCCAGGAGCGCGATCTCGCCGCCCAGCAGCGATCCGTTGCCGAGTTGCAGCGTGGCCGTGCGGAAAGCGTGTCGTCATTCATGGTCGAACTGTTTCGGTTGTCCGACCCCTCCGAAGCCCGCGGCAACGAAGTCAAGGCCCGGGAGATTCTGGATCGCGGTGCCGCTCGCATTCGCACGGAATTGAAAAACCAGCCCGAGCTGCAATCCACGCTGATGGAGACAATCGGCCTGGTCTACCTGAGCCTGGGACTGACTGCCGAGGCCGAACCGATCTTGCAACAGTCCTTGAGCGTGCGCCGTTCGTTCTTCGGGTATGACAACGAAGCCGTCGCCCGCAGTCTCACCGGATTGGCGGAGGTTTATCGGGATCAGGGCAATCTGAAAAAGGCGCAGCAGCTGGCGGAAGAGTCGCTGGCCATCAGTCGGAAACTGACCGGGCCGGACAGCCTGGCGACGGCCAAAGCGCTGTCCGATCTTGCCATCGTGCTCTACAACGCGGGTGACCTGGACACCTCTCAGTCGCTGCTGAATCAAAGCCTGAACATCTACAGCACGCACCTCGGTGGCAACAATGTGCAAACCGTACCCGTGCTGGACATGCTGGGCCGCGTCGAAGACACGCGTGGCAACTACGATGCCGCAGAGAAGCTAGTCAGGCGTGCATTGGAACTTCAGCGTGCCAGCGTCGGTGATGAGCACCCGCGGTACATTCAACGATTGCACAATCTCGCCATAGAACTTCAGCGTAAAGGCGACTTGGCAGCGGCGGAAGCGCTGTTTCGTGATGCATTTGACCGATATCAACGCATACTGGGGCCCAATCATCCGGAAACAGCCGATGCGATGAGCAACCTGGCATCC
>JAIBJL010000531.1 GCA_020029545.1 Gammaproteobacteria bacterium | reverse complement strand
GCTTGGGTTCGAGAGCCGTACGGATGACGATATTGCGGTGGATCGCGGCAGAATGGATCAGCCTCAAGGCTTGCGCGGCCAGATTGTTGACATTGATGCTTTCAAACTGCAGCTCGCGCTTACGCAACAGGCTGCGCAGCTGCTGCACGATGCCGCTGGCGCGCAGATCGTCGCGCCTGATATCCGCCACGATTTCACGCAGCATGGCGAGGTCGGGCTGCCGTTGCAGCAGCAGCTCAGCGGTTTCCGCATTGCTCAGGATCGCACTCAGCGGTTGTGTCACCTCATGAGCGACGGCTGCGATGATCTCGCCTGCCATGCACAGGCGTGCCGAGTGCGTCAGTTCGGCGTAGCGTTGTTCGGTCGCAATCCTGGCTCGGCGGTGGCGTCGGCTCAGGATCATCTGCATGGTGAGCGCGATCAGTTGTGCACAGACGAGGGCGCCCATGACGAAGTGAGAACTGTAGTCGGGAGCGGAGTCGCCCAAACAGGACTGGGCCGCCATGGTTTCCGGGAATAGCAATGCGAGAGCCAGCAGTTGTTGGGTGCCCCCGTAATTTGCTCGCCCCGTCCCTTTCATGGCGTCTCTCGTGCCCGCCGGTCGTCGCGACCTGTTCCAACTTCGGAGCCGTTACACTGACGCATTCACATCGGGTTCCTTCATTCTGTTGTACCCGTGCAGCGCGGCGGATAGTACTATCGGCGAGCAGCAAATAGGAAGGTTGTCTTCGCAGCGGCCCATACTGAAATAGAAGTGTTGAGCGCTCAACGGCTGAGCCAGCGCTGTGGTCCAGATCTGCTGCGCACGGCATGTAAGATGAAGCGTTGCGGAGCCGGTCCGACGTAATAAAACGGATAGCAGGTCACCAGGGTGAGAGCCGGCGTTCCCGTGTCGGCCAGCACGCCAACGGCGTCGGGTTGGACGATATGAATCCACGCCACGCGGTACTCCGTCGTGCCGAGCGGCCGGTCGAGGAGGATCAGATCGCCCACGCGCACTTCTTTCAGCGCGCGGAAAAAGCCGTCGCGATGCGCAGCGATGCCGGCATTGCCGGCATCGAAAGCACCGGTGCCTTCGATGTGACCGGCGCCGCGATTCAATGCCTGTTCGGTCGTCCCGGCAAATACTGGAACTTCCAACCGCAACGAGGGAATGCGCAGCACCACCTCCGGCAGCAGGGCCTCGTCAAGACTGCGACGGTAGGCAGCACGGCGTTCAGGCGTCCACGTGGACGTATCGGGCTGACTCTGTCGAAATGTCACCACGGCCTCGTGGCTCGCCTCGGCCGACCGCAAGCGGGCGCTGCCGTAAAGCGTAAGCAGTGCGATGCCTGCGCTCCAAGCCAATCCTTCGAGGGTGAGTTTCATGAGCACAACTTATGTTGGCGCAGGTCAGCGCCGTATTCGTGGCATGTGCGCGTGCCTGTGCCCCATTCACTTATTTTTACGGGCCGCATCCTGCGCATAGCTTAGTCATGCTTACCAGCAATACCTCAAGCTGCTCATCTTTAGCGGATTACCAAACCAGATGCAGGACATCACCGGCGTGACTCCATTCCAGATTGCCCTGGACGCAGCAGACATCGGGGTGTGGCATTGGGAACCCAGGAGCGGGGCGGTGGACTGCAGCGAGCGGGCACGCATCCTGTGCGGACTCACGCAGGACAAACCCGCCACGTTGGATATGTTCCTCGCAGGCATGCATCCAGACGACAAGCACGAGATCGTCGAAGCGATGATGCACGCAGCGGTGAATGGCACACGCCTGCGCAGCGAATGCCGCGTCATCAATTCCGACTCGCATGCTGAGCGATGGGTGCTCATCGAAGGGTGCAAGTACCTGGACGAGAGTCCGGTCGTGCACGTGGCAGGCACGGTGCGCGATGTTTCCAGGCGCAAGGAAACGGACGTTCAGTACGAGATCGAGATGAGCGAGATGAAACATCGGCTAAACAATATTTTCACGATCATCGGTGCGGTCATTTCGCTGTCGGAGCGCTCCTCTGAAACGTCCCGGCAGCTTGCGCACGGATTACGCCTGCGTATTGGCGCGTTGCATCGCGCGTACAACCTGCTACCCGCCCTGGATTTGCCGGCAGTGGTGGAGCTGCGCCAAGTGGTTGAAACCGAGTTGGCCGCGTTCAGCGACCTTGCACCAATCCGCATTTCCGGTCCACCCGTTAGCCTGGGCCGCGATCAGGTGATCGCGGTGCACTTGATCGCGCATGAGTTGACCACCAATGCGCTGAAGTACGGTGCTCTCTCCGATCCGCACGGCCGGTTGGACATTCACTGGTCGGTGGACAACAGCTCTCTCGTGCTTCGCTGGAAGGAAATCAAGAGCGAATGCTTGGCGCCGCCCCCGCGTAGCGGATTCGGCTCGCGGCTGCTTTTGATGTGCGCACGCTTGAACCTGGGTGGCGACATTCATTGCGACTACGAGAGTGACGGGATATGCGTCACGCTGATCGTGCCGCTCAGCCGGTTGGGCACGTGACAGTCGCATGCAGCCTCTGGCGGATGGAGTTAGCCGTGTGCAACTCGGGGGGCGGACATGAAACCATCTACGGGGCTGATCGTATTGGCAGTGGGCCTCGGTGTTCTAGGCTCACAGTCCATCTCGATGGCATCGAATCTGAACTTCCTCGACGACACTGCAATCGCCTTTCTGACGGAAGCTGATATGAAGCTCCAACGCGAGGCCGCCGTGCGTGTGCTCGAAAGCGACGATCCGAAGTTCGTGCAGGAATGGAAGAATTTTTCGTCGGGCTATTCCGGCCGCATTCAAGGCCTCGGCGCCTTTCATTCCGCCGATGGCCTGACGTGCCGCAAACTCAGGATCTGGACTCAGGCCCGGGGAGTCGAGAGCCAGTTTGTTTTTCCTTTCTGCAAGGGCGCGAGCGGCGAGTGGTTCATAGCGTCAGGGAAGCGTCTGTTCAAAGCCGAGAAGTAGTCGGACACAACGGACCGAAAGCACTAACTTCGCGTGCCGGTGCGATGGCCGGCGCTTCCCGACGTCATGATGATTCTCCGGGACCATCCAGGTCTGAATGTCGTATGTCCTTTCGAAGCGGATGGGTGACCGGGCGACCACC
>JAIBJL010000209.1 GCA_020029545.1 Gammaproteobacteria bacterium | reverse complement strand
GGTCGATCACCACGCTGACCACTTTCGCATCGACGATTCCGCTCAAGGCAAATTCCGCTTCGATGTCCGACAGCGGCTCCGCCAGTCCCATCAGCCATCGACCGCGGGGATCCGCGAGCGTGGACTCGATGGCCCGGATGACGCGCTTGACGGCAGTGGCGCAGCGCTCTGTGGGTACGCCCAGTTCAGCCAGTTCAATCGCCAGTCGACGTTCCGACTGCTGCAAGAGACGTCCAGCGGCATCCGGATCGCCGTGGCGGGATAGATAATCCAGTTCGCGATGGACCAGCGTGCCGACATGACGACTGGTCTCGCTGACCCAATCGAATGGTGGTGGCATCACCATCTCTAAGCCACCGGTCGGCACGCCGGGGGGCTCGGCAATGTGCGGGTGCCAATCGAGCGGCAGCCGGCGCAACGACAAGCTGATCCCCCCGTCGACGAAGTGCAACGGCAACTGCTGGCGTGACTGCAATGCCTCCAGATAGTGCGGAATGACTTGGTTCCACAACATCGCCAGCATCGAACCGTGGCGTGGACGTTTCAATTCGGGACTGCTGCCCTGCTCTTTGACATCGGCCGCACCGAGCAGATGCAGCTCGCGCTTGGCGCGCGTCGCCGCCACATAGAGCAGCCGTCCTCGTTCGCGATGACTGCGTTGTTCTTCCAGCCGGCCGATCCAATCGTAGATCGCACCCGCGCGGGTACCCTGAGCCTTCATCGGCGCGAGAACGATGCCGGCATTCGCACCCGTCAGGCGAGTCCAGCGCAGCAGCGACGCCGATTCGCGTCTGACACCGCGATGCAGGGTCGGCAGGATGACCGTGTCGAATTCCAGACCCTTCGCCTTGTGAATCGTCATGACGTCAACACGCGCCGACTCGTCGGGGCGCGGTGTGGCAAACAATCGATCCAGCTGGGATTCAAGCCGGGCGATGTCGTCGATGTCCGCCGCCGTTTCGATGGCCGATAGCCTGGCGAGATAGCTGCGCGCATCTTCGAGATCCTGCGCATTGGTGAGCGTCGCCGGACCATGCAGTGAATTCCAGGTGCGCTCCACCCAATCCTGCAATCGATGACGGCCGCGTTCCGCAAGCGCCGCAGACAGCGTGGCGGCCGCTTGCCCCAGGCGTCGCCGTCCTTCTTCCGATGCAATCTCGATGGAGGTATCTGCCGCCGTCAGACGCGCCAGCAATTCGGCAATCGTCCTGTCCGGATAAGCGGCGCAGAGCTGATGCAGATCGTGGAGCGTCGCTCCACACCAGGGTGCACGCAGCACCGCGAGCCAGGCAGTTCGATCACCGGGATGGACCAGGGCGCGTGTGAGAGCGATCAGATCCTGAACCACCGGTCGCTCGATCAAGGGTTCGATTTCCACCGCGCGGAACGCAATGCCGGCGCGATGCAGCGACAAGCCGATACTGCCGACGTGACTGCGTGCACTGACGAGCACCGCAATCGAATGCGCATCCGTTCGCAATGCCTGCCGAACGATGGTGACGACTTGCTGGGCTTCTTCGCCTTGGTCTCGCGAAAACGCGGCATGAATCCGCACGCCGCGCGGCTGATCGGGTTTCGCCGCGACGCTCGGGCTGTATTTGACTGCGCCCAGCTCCGCATCATCTTGCGGCGCGAGCACTTCCGGAAACACGCGATTCACCCAATCGATGATGCGTGCACTCGAACGGAAGTTGACCGTCAGGCACAACGGCGTCAGCGGCACGTTGCGCAATCCTTCCCGCTGCAGCTGCAGAAACAGTCCGACTTCGGCCTGTCGGAAGCGGTACACCGACTGCATCGGATCGCCGACGCAAAACAAGGTGCGACCGTCGCCTGGCATCCATCCGGCCGTGAGCCGTTCGAGCAAATCGAGTTGCGAGAACGACGTATCCTGAAACTCATCGATCAACACATGTCGCAGGCGGTAGTCGAATGCCAGCGCCAGATCCGTGGGCTCGTCCGGGGTGCCCAGCGCCTGCAGCGCTCGCAGCGCCGCTTCGACATAGTCGGCCTGGCCCCGCGACTGGAACACGACCTGCAGTTCGGCAACGGCGAGCGGCAGTACCTCCAGCAGCGCTTCGAGAATCTTCCATTGCGCCTCCGTGTACACCGGGCTCGGCAGTTCGGCGACCGCAAACAGGCGTTCACAGGCTGCGGCATGTTCCCCCAGCCATAGCAGCGCCTGCTGCATGCGAGCCTTGGCGACGGGATCGGTCGTCGGGAACCCCTGCTTCTTACTGACTTTCTGGTACAGGTCTCCGTCCGCCTTGAAGAAAATGCTGATGACCGCTCCCCAGGCTGCCATGCAATCGCTGCCGGCAGCCGGTGCGTTCTGCCGCTGCACGCAGGCCTGTAGCTGTTCTCGCCGCACAGCGACAAGCGCCGGTTCGCGCAGCAGGTTTTCTGCCGCAAATCGTGTGAGCTCCCAGATCTCTGCGCGCTGTACCGGTGGAATGGATTCACACAACTGCGCCAGATGTCTTTCGATCACTCCCGCCAGCGTGCGCTCCAGCGTTTGGCGCAAGTCGGAGATAGTGCGTGCCTGCACGATCTGATGCAGCCATTGATCGCGCTTGCCCAGCAACTCACTGATCAGTTCAGTCAGTCGATCGACGCGATTGCCCAGATGCACGATCAGCATCTCGAGTGCGTGAGCCTGCGGTGTCTCGCTGCCGATATGATCGAGCAATCGCGTGCACGCCGACTCGTAAAGCGGTTTGGGATCGGTGCTGGGAACCAGGGGGGCACCGGTGCCGGATACGACCGGCAAGCGCCTGGCCAGCGTCGAGTTCAACGCATCGATGGTTTGAATGCGCAATCGCGACGGATGCTGCAGCAGTTGCCAGTCGAGTTCTGCATCGCGCCTGCGTACCGCAGTGGCGAGTTCCCAGGTCTGGCGACCGTGAGCGGATGCCGGCGCGGCCTCTGCACTATCGATTGCGGCACCGTCGATAGCCAGCAGAATGCGATTGCGCATTTCGGCGGCCGCCTTGCGCGTGAACGTGATGGCCAGCACCTGCTCCGGATGATCTACGGTGGCCAGCAAGCGCAGATACCGCTGTGTCAGCAGCTCCGTCTTGCCGGAACCTGCGGGCGCTTGAACGATGAATGAGCTTTCCGGATCGAGCGCCTGCCGTCGAACATGGCTATCTTCGACGCTAGGCGCGTGCGTGCGTGCGACTTCACTCATCGTCGGTCTCGTCTACGTCGACGGCCGAGACCATTTCGTGAACGCGGCAGAACGTACTCAGGTGGCAGGTTCTGCATTCCTGCGGTAGCGGGTCCACCAGCGCATCGCCGGCAACGTAGCGTTCCGCCAGCGCAGTCAGGATCGTGCGCCAGTGCTTGAGCAATGACAGCCAGTCCGGCGGCGCATTTTTCGAACGACGCGGTGGATAGGCCACGACGCCGGCAGCGACGGCAGCACCATCGCTCCAACCGCGGTACTCGACGGTGCCTGGAGCCGCGACGACGAACGCAAGCGCTGACACGGAGTCCAGGTGCGCCAGCGCATACAGCGGCAGCTGGGGCTTGCGCGGTCTGCCGGGAACCGTATCGAGCCACTGGCTCGCCTTGTGCGATTCGCCCAGCTTGTAGTCGACCAGCAGATCGCCGCCATCCGCCAGGCTGTCGATCCGGTCCGGCTTGAGCCGAATGAACAAGCCGCCCAAGGAAAATCGTTCCGTGTGCTCGGCACTGCGCACGGTGAACGGCGGCCGCTGCCGTTCTATGGTCATGAGATCCGCCAGCTGCAGAACAATGGCGCTGACTTCCAGCTCCGCGAGGCGCGCGGCCACTCTGGTCGTGGCCTGTAATGTCGTCGCTGCAGTTTGCCTGGCAACTTCTTCGAGCAGCGCCCGCAGATCGGCGTCGCCCAACGCGAGCAAGCGTTGCTGACTTCCCAATCTTTGCCAGAGCAGCTCAAGTGCCTTGTGCAGCATCGTGCCGCGCTCTCGCGGTTCGATCCCCAGACTCACGACGCTCAGTGGCAACGCACTGAGCCTGAGCTGCGCCTGCGCGCGAAATGCACACCGCGACTGCAGCTCGATTATCTGGCTGCCACCTCGCGCAAGCTGCGGCGGAACCTGCGGCGCAAAGTGATCGGCAAGCGTTTGCAGCAGGGGCCGCTGCGCGAACAGCAGACGGCTCAGTGGTTGCACCGGCGTCAAGGCCGACCCATCGGACGACTGTAATGGAATGCTGGCCAGCAACGGACTGGGTTGCAGTTCGGCATCGTCGTCGCGATGCGGCCAGCTCAACATGACATCGGGCGCACTGCGGGTGAGTCGTTCCAGCTGGCGCTTGCCGAGTTGCAACATGCCACGCGCAGACGCTTCCGGCATGCCCGCGGCGCGTTGCATCTCGATCGGCAACAGGGAATCAGGCTCGGGTGGTGCCGGCAATCGCGATGCATCCAACCCCGCGACCCAGAGCGCATCGAACTGCATGCCGGCGACCGTCGTCATATCGATCACGGTGACGGCTGCCGGTCCTGACTGCGCCTCGAACGAGGTTTCCCGTGTCAGCTCGCGCAGTCGCCGCAACGCGGTCGAGCGCGAGATGGGACCGAGAATCGCATCCAGCGTGCCGAACTGCGCCAGCACCTCGTGAAACTTGGCAATGGTCTGAAACTCGACACTGGAAGGGGTGCGCTCACCCGGCCAACCGCTGGCACGCAGTACTCTCCCCCAGCGTTCTGACCAAACACTCGCCTGCGCGGTGCTGGCTTCTGCACGGACCAGCCCAGCCACGGCACGCGCCGCCAATTGCAATTGCGCACAATCCGTCAGACTGGCCCAGCGTTCCAGCGACATCCAGTCCCACTGATTGCGCTGCTCTTCGCGCAATCTCACATCGGCCAGGGCGCGAACATGCTGCTCCGAGTCGGCGGATGCGACAAACGGCGAGCGCAGCAATCGGCCAACGAGCAGACTGTCGGCATCGCCATGAGTGAGCTGCAGCAGCGAGAGCGCATCGGCGACCAGCGGATATTCATCGAGCGGTTCCGGAGCAGCAATCGCGACCGGCATCGCCGCATCGTTGCTGCCGACGCGTCGTGACGCGGGCGCAAATGCATCCTCGAACACGCGCCGCACTTCATGGCGACGATCGTGCAGCGAACTGACGACCACCCCGATGCGCAGCTGACCCGCATCGGCTCGTGCGCGCGCCCAGCTGGCAGCAAGCTCGATCTCCTGATCGCGATCGGCCGCCATGATTTTGCCGATTCGCAACGTCGAGGGGGCCGCATCTTCGAGCACCACCAGCTTGCCTGCCCGCTGCCACAGCGCGCTCAGGGCCTGCAGCACGGGCGGAATGACGTCGAAGCCGGCAAGACAGACGCTAGCTGCCGGGACGAATTGGGTGCGCACCGCCAGTTGAGCCAGGCGCGCCTCGTCGATAGCGTCCAGTTCGCCGCAACGCTGTTCGAATGCGCGTGCCCAGGTCAGCAGTGCCTGCGTTTCGGCGCTGGTGCTGGCAGACAACGTGGACAGATCGAGCGAATACTCATGCAGCCGCTGCCAGCTGTGTGCTGCCAGGCGTGCCGCATTCGAAGGATTCAGCAGCGGTTGCGCAATGTCGCTGCGCTGGACGACCTCATCCCACAGGACGCGCGCCTGCGCGCTGTTCAGCAGTTGCAACGACGCATTGCCGCGACTGCGCCATTCGAGCCATTGCTCGCGCAGCCAGGTCGACCATGGCAGCACCTGCGGAGATCGCCAGACGGTTTTGCCGGACGCCTGTGCGCCTTGTGCGAAACTCAGCCGCAAAGCGTAGGCAAGCCGTCTGCTGGCCGTGAGTACCGTGACACCAGACTCAAGCAGCGATTGCAGCGTTGCGGTCATCCACGTACCGCAGTCAATGCGGCGATCTGCACTTCCCGGCGCTGCTGCAAGAACCCGCCCAAGGACCCACCTCGACACCTTCGGTGCGGCAGACAGCCGCGCAATCCCGGCTCACTTTTGCACGACCTTGAGGGCCGGCGCCGCGCGCGATTCCAATTGTGAGCCGGTGGCATAGCTGTCCAGCAGTTCTTCCATGCGCCGGAAGACCTCGGCCAGGACTTCCTGCCGCGGCAGATTGGTAATGCGAAAGTGTGTCTTGTACGGCGCGTTGAAACTGTTACCCGGCGCCAGCAACACATGTTTGTGTTCGAGCAGATCCATGGCAAAACGCTGATCGTCGAAGTCTTCGATCACGCCGTCCTTGATGCCGATGAACGCATAGATAGCGCCTCGCGGCGCATGGACCTGCAAATACCGGCTCTTCGCGACACCCTCGATAATCGCCTGCCGCGACTGAAACAGCCGCCCGCCCGGACTGGTCAGCTCGCGAATGCTCTGATAGCCGCCGAGCGCCGTCTGCACTGCCCACTGGCCGGGGACGTTACTGCACAGGCGTAGCGAGGAGAGTTTGTCGAGCGCGCTCAGGTATTCGCGCGCCGGCTCCAGTTCACCCGAGAACGAAACCCACCCCACGCGATAGCCGCAGGCACGGTAGACCTTCGACAGCCCCGCCAGCGTCGCGCACAGCGTGCCATGCACCAGTGTCGCCATCGGGATGAACTCGGCGTTGTCGTAGAGAATCTGGTCGTAGATTTCGTCGCTGAACACGACCAGATGGTGTTTCTCGGCGAGACGGGCAATCGCTTCGAGCGTCTTGCGCGTATACACCGCACCCGTCGGATTGTTGGGATTGATCACGACGATGGCGCGGGTGCGTGTCGTGATCAGTGCCTCGATATCCTGCGCATCCGGTTCGAAACCGTTTTCCGGACGACAGGGATAATGCACGGCCTTGCCGCGATTGAGATTGACCGCTGCAGTCCACAGCGGATAGTCCGGTGTCGGTACCAACACCTCATCGTCGGTCGACAGCAACGCCCGCAACACCAGGTCGATCAGTTCGCTGACGCCGTTGCCCATGAACACTTCATCGGCACTCACGCCGCGCACGCCACGACTCTGCTGCTGCATGACCACCGCTTCACGGGCGGGGAAAATGCCTTTCTGATGGCTGTAGGCCTCGCTCGCCTTCAGATTCTCGATGATCGCCAGGCGCATCGTCTCCGGCGTACGGAAACCGAACAAGCCGGGATTGCCGATATTCAACGGCACGATCTCATAGCCTAGCCGCTCCATCTCGTGGGCGCGGCGCGCCAGATCACCACGGATTTCGTAGCGGACATTGGCGAGGCCGGAACTGGGATGAATGGTGCGCATGAAAGGAAGTCACCGTGAGTGGTGATTTGTGAGTCGTGAGTGGTCAGAAAGATAGCAGAATAACGGCTTCGATACGCTGGTGATAACCGGGTATGTCTGCAGCTAAGGCGCATCTATGCGAGTGAGCTTGCGAAAGGCGTCGGCCAAGGCTTCCGACGTCAGTAAAGCGTTCGGTCACGGCTGCGGCCCCGCCAGCATGTTCATCACCAGCCGGATCATTACGTCCTTGTCCTTCGGCACGGATTCGGCGACCAGCAGCGCCAGCGCCGCGAGCCCCACGTCGTTGATTACAGCCTCACCGTTGGGGAACAGCCGACCATTCCGATTCAGAAAATCCACGAACAGAAAGGAGCCGATACGCTTGTTACCGTCCGAGAACGGATGGTTCTTGATGACGAAATAGAGCAGGTGCGCCGCCTTCGACTCGATGGTCGGATAAGCCGGCTCGCCGAAAACGCTCTGGTTAAGATTGCCGAGCAGCGCGGCCAGTCCGTTTTCGCGCTCACGGCCAAAGAGATCGCTGGCATCGCCGCGTGCCAGCAAATCGGCCTTGAGCCGCGCGATGGCGGCGCGTGCCTCGTCTACCGCCAGCAGAACCCCGCCCGAGTTGCCCCTGGGCTCGACGAGCAGTCCCTCATCGTAGCGCTGCAGCAGCAGGAAGGTCTGTGTGTAGCAGGCAATGACATCGACCAGGCCGCGCCCCTGATCGGTGGTCAGCGCTGCACCGGCCGCTGCCTTGCGCACCATCGTCAGCGCCGTTTCCAGCTCCGCGGCATTCCGCTCGAAGCGCTGGCGGTCGAGGGTATAGCCACGCACCAAATGCTCGCGCAACGTGCGCGTGGCCCAAATGCGGAACTGGGTGCCGCGCTTCGAGTTCACCCGGTAGCCGATTGAGAGGATGGCATCCAGGTTGAAAAACTCGATGTGTCGGAGGATCTCCCGTTCGCCTTCCCGTTGAACTGTTGCATTTTTTGCAACAGTTGCCGCCCGCTCCAACTCCCCGGATGAAAAGACGTTTCGCAAATGCCGAGAAATCACCGACTTATCTCGCCCGAACAGCTCTGCCATCTGACCCAGTGACAGCCAGACCGTCGCTCCATCAAAGCGCACATCCACCCGCACCTCGCCATTGGGGTCTTCGTAAACAAGGATCCCACCGCTTGGCGCTTCAGCCATCACTCGACCCTCCGTGTCTGATCGCGTAGTCGAGCACGTCGAGCAAGTTCACGCCGTGAGTTCCTGTTGCCC
>JAIBJL010000208.1 GCA_020029545.1 Gammaproteobacteria bacterium | reverse complement strand
TAGATGCTCTCCCACCACTGCAAGCTGGCCGGCGGCGACCACCTTGCCGTTGAGCAGCACATCCACGGGCTCTTCGACCAATCGATCAAGCGTTAGCATCGAGCCGGCTTGCAGGGCGAACAGTTCCGCGACCGTAAGGCGCACCTCTCCAACTTTCACTTCAAGCGTCACATCGACGTGCTTGATCAGTGAGATCGTGGGAGACATGACGGGCCGACCTGCAGCCGCGTCAGTAAGTTCGACGTAATCCACGTCCTTGACTTTCATATTGCAGAACCCTCGTTCTTTTGAATCGAAATCGCCTTCTTGCCCGCCTGCTGCCCTAGGACGGCACTCAGCGTGAGCTCCATGTGCTTGCCGGTGACGCGCACGCGGCCGCTCAAGTCATCTTGCAAGTTAATGACGTCGCCGACCTCGAGCATTGCCATTTCGGCCATGGACACGCGCACGGACGAAAGCAGCACGTTCAAGTCGATGGATGTACCCGACATTGCCGCCGAGCTCGGCTCCAATGCTTGCTTGCGCGCGACAGTCACCGGTTGCATAAGATCGGGCCACATCTCGATCGGCGTAATGAGTGTCAGCGGCACGCCATCGAAATCCACTTCCGCCGCAGTACTGCCTCCGCCTGCACGCATTGCGTGCGTCGGTAGCAATGGCCAGTCGCTTTCGTCCACGACGGCGCTCGATTCCCCAACGAGCGCCTTGAACAACGACACGCAGAACTCGTGCCGCAGAGCCTCGATCAAGGGAGTCGCGGAAATCACCGAACATCCGAGCCATTGCTCGGACAATTTGTGCCAAGCGTGTTCCGACCCCAGTACCGCCATCCATGCACGTTCGGAACGCACCAGGTATCGTACCGCCGAACTACGCAGCTCCTCAGCCAACGCTTCCCATGAATTGACCGTGGTTACTTGCGCGGGACATGGTTTCGTCCACCATGCCTTCAGAAGACCTGGCAAGGCGAATTGAATACGTTCGGCAATGATTCCGAGCTGTCGAGATCCCAGCAAGTAGTAAGGCTGCCACTGCGACATTTACTTCGCCGCCTCCAATAGCTGCTGGATCATTTCATTCGCCGCGGTGAGCACTTGGCTGGACGCTTGGTAGCCGCGTTGTACGACGATCATGTCGGTGAACTGCTGCGACAACTCGACGTTGGAAAGTTCGATACGGCCAACGGCCAAACGACCGAAATTACCCTCTCCGGCCATACCCAACAGCGGTGATTCGCCAGACTGTGCATGAAACATTGCGCCGTCGATTTGCCGGAGCGCCTGCATGTTGTTGAAGGTCGCCAATGCAAGCCGTGACCCATTGACGGTTTGCTCGTTGGTGTATCGAGCCACCAATTGACCACGGTCGTCGAAGGTCATCTTCATCAAAATGCCTTGCGCATATCCGTCCTGCTTGTCGACAGCCAAGTCCGAGCTGGTACCGCCCGAAAACGATGTGGCATTTGAAAACGAACCCGGTTCACCAAAGTCGAGAGTAATTTCCTGAGCGGCGGCATTGGTCGGTGTATACGTGAAGGTGAAACGGTTGTAGTCGGCGCTCGGTGCACCATTCCCCTCGAATCGAATTTCTCCGCCGCTCGCGATCAATGCATTCTGTGCGTCGCGCACTTCGACTTGCCAACTGCGCGGCGTCGTGGTGCCGGTGTTGCGGAATCGAATACTCAGGGTCTGCGTCGCGCCGAGCGAATCAATGACTTTGACGTCGCTGATGACATGCTGACTCGCTCCGAGCGAGAGATTGCCGACAAACGAGATCTCGGACGTGGACTTGGCGGGCTGCGTTTTCAGGCCTTCATTGGTAATCGGCTGGAGTGCGCCGGAAGCATCCAACGCCATGACTCTATACTTGCCGCTGCGAGTTACCAGTACGCCGTCGTTGTCGAACTCAAACTCGCCGTCACGGGTATAAACATACTCGCCGTCGCGCTCTATGACGAACAGGCCTTTGCCATCCACCGCCACGTCGGTATCGTTCTTGGTCTCCCGGAAATCGCCTTGATTGAAACGAACAGTGGTGAGTTCGGCCTCTACGCCCTGCCCCATGACGGTGCCGTAGAGATCGCCTTCGTGCTGGTAGCGAGCAGTATAGTCGTAGAGAACATCCTGAAATTGCAGTTGCGTGCCCTTGTAGCCCGGCGTGTTCACGTTCGCGACGTTACCGCTGATAACGTCGAGCCCCTTGGAAAAGCTCTGTAACCCGGAGGTACTCGTGTAGATGGCGCTGAACATGGCTTCTCCTTAGCGAACGATCTGGACCTGGGAGAGTGAAACGGCGTTGAGAAAGCGATTGTCGGATGTCTTCACGGTAAGCATCGGCGAGCCTTGGTCGAACGTGATCGTGGTCACTTCACCCACTTCGCTACTGGTCGCTGTCGCGATCTCCACCGTCTTTCCCAGTAGTCCGATCGATTGATCGGAGGCTTGCATTTTAAGGAGCGAGGAAATGTTGTCGTTCGTCTGTCGCGTTTGCTCCAGGCTCGTGAACTGCGCCAGCTGTGCGATGAACTCCGCGTTGTCCATCGGCTTGAGCGGATCCTGATAGCTAAGCTGCGTTAGCAGGATCTTGAACAAGTCTTCCTGGTTTACCGTTGTTTGCTGCGATGTCTGCGTGGCGCTTGCCGGCGATCCAATGGAATCGACTGCCATGTTCTCTCTCCTAAGTGCGATTGTTGTGTCCGTGCGTACCGGAACTCGACTGAACCACTGCAGTGAGCGATCTCGCTTTGCCGTTGATCATCACTCCAGCCAGCGTCAGTCCTGCTTTTTTGAGCCAGCCCCGTAGCACATCCAGTATCTGTGGCGTATCTCGCTCGGGCTCACGTAACCTCATGGCCACACGGACCAGGTCATCCTTGCGCCAGGCCGCGGCTTGCTGCAGCTCGAACGAAGTCGCCGTGGCGCCGACACGCGTTTTCGTCAGTTGGTAATATGGGTCCCGATGGTCACCGTCGAGGTTGGCGGACTGAACGACGAACGGCGCGGGAATCTGGCTTGCAAACTTCGGTGCGCCATGGTTCGGTGCGTCATAGTTCGGTGCGCCATGGATCGAGTTCGCCGACGAACCGAGATTCGACGCCGCCGACGCAGAAACGCTTTTAGCCATCTCACGCGAGCGCGCCTGCGCAAGGTTCCAATGGTCATAATCCGTCGCCTGGAGTGCGACGGAGCGCTGCGCCGCCTCGTCGTTGGCGGAACGTTCGTCCTGCCTTATCACGGTGTTCATTTCGCGCTGCTGTGCCATCCAGCTTGCTTCCCAGCGCTCGCGAGCGAGTTGGGGCTGCACGCGTTGATGCATGCTTGCCGGCGATGACATCGCGCCGTCGGTTCGAGCCGTCATTGCAAGCCGCCACGTCGATTCACCACCCATTCATCCAAGCCCCGCCATTCGTTTCGAATATCGTCCATCCGGTCGTCTCTGGTGTTCTCTTCACTTAGCTCTGCCAACTTTTCTATTTCACGTTGCAGTCTGTTGACCACGATCTCGATTTCACGCACGAAGCTTTCTTGCGATTCGTGAAGTGCAACGAGATCCCGCAAACTCATCTGCGTCGCCGCTTCCTTAAGCCTGGCAGTTGTCAGGCGCTGAATACACACTGTTTCGGTGCCGGCGAGGTGCTGCCACAAATAGTGCTGTGCGGACTCATGCGCACTTTTCGCAGCACTTTCGTCACGAACCGTGTGCTCGTATTCGCGCTTCCTACGCTGCAACTCGACGGCTGCCCGAGCGAGCAGGAGTCGTTTCTTTCGAATAAGGCTGTCGATGAGAGGCATGCTAAACGGCCTTATAACTTTCGAGAGTGCGCTTGAGCACTGCGAAGGAGTTGGCGGCCGTGGAACTTTCCCGTTCGGACTGAACGAGAAACTTGCGCAGCTTGGGCGTGAGCGCGACCGCACGGTCCAACTCCGGATTAGTGCCGCTTTGGTAAGCACCCAGATCCAACATATCCTTGCTTTCCTTGTGGAGGCTCATCGTCTGCAGCACCTGCATTGCAAGGCGATTCTGCTCTTCGGTTCGCAGTGTATTCGCCAATCGGCTATTGCTCTGCAGTACGTCGATTGCGGGAAAGTGCGCTTCGTGCGCAAGCTTGCGGCTCAAAACGATGTGGCCATCGACAATGGCTCTGACGTGATCGGCGACGGGATCATTCATGTCATCGCCTTCGACCAAGACGGTGTACAGCGCCGTAATGGACCCGCTACCCGGCCCAGTACCGGCGCGTTCGAGCAGCTTGGGCAATATCGCGAATACGGAGGGCGTATAACCCCGCGCCGTCGGCGGTTCGCCGATAGACAGCCCGATCTCGCGTTGCGCCATGGCGAAGCGAGTCACCGAATCCATGGTCAAGAGCACATCGCGACCCTGGTCGCGGAAGTATTCGGCGATGGCTGTCGCTGCAAATGCGGCGTGCGAGCGCACCAATGCCGACTGATCCGAGGTAGCCACGACGACGACAGATTTCTTGAGGCCCTTCTCGCCCAAACTGGTGCGTATGAAGTCCAGCACTTCGCGGCCACGCTCGCCGATCAGCGCAATTACGTTCACGTCTGCAGTCACGTTGCGAGCGACCATCCCGAGCAAGGTGGACTTTCCTACGCCACTCCCCGAAAAGATGCCTACACGTTGTCCGCGGCCCAGCGTCAACAATGAATCGACGGCCCTCACGCCAGTTTCCAAGGAGCGTGCAATCGGCGGGCGCCGCAGCGGATTGAGAGGTTCGGCGATACACTCACAGCGAAGCTGGATACTCGGCGCCGGGTGTCCATCCAGCGGTTCACCAAACGGATCTATGACGCGCCCGAGCAACGGTTCACCCACGGGCACTTTGACGGACATTCCCGTGCCGATGACTTCGCTGCCCCGACGAATACCACGCGGTTCACCGAAGGGCATCAGCAATACCTTGCCGTTTTTGATGCCGACCACTTCGGCGAACAGATTGAATGTGCCATCCGTACTGCGAATTTCGCAGCGTTCGCCCAACGACACGTCCGGTCCATTGGCTTCGATCACCAAGCCAAAAAACTGCGTGACCTGGCCGTGAGAACGGTACAGCTGTGCCTCGCGTACGGATTTGACGAGCGCGTTCATCGAATTGCGTTGGTCCCAACATAATGGCCCGATACGATTTCTCGCAGCCGCTGCAATTGCACTTCAAAGCGTGCGTCGATCGCGCCGTTGTGCGTTTCCAATAAGCACCCGCCGAAAGCGACCCGTTGGTCCGGAGCAATCTCAATGCGGCGATCGCGAAGTGCCGTGAGTTGCGCATGCGCACCCTTCATCAGCTGGTCGTAATGGCCGGGCGCGATGAGGACGCGCAAAGGTGAGGCAACGGCGCTTTCCTTCATGGCCTGCTCGATGCTCGAGCGTATCGTCTGTGGGTGCGCCATCTGATCGCCCATGACTTTGGCAACAGCTGCCAGCACCACCTCCGTCAGTTCACTTTCTCGCTCTCGCCAGCGTTGATCCGCCCCCTCCGCCATCTGCTGCAACATCTGGCGCAAGGCCGCCATCTGTCTTTCAAACTCCTGTTGATATTGCGCCTCGCCTTTTTCAAGGCCAGCCTTGAACCCCTCGCGCTGCGCCGCTTCGCGCGCTGCGCTCAGGTCTTTACGCAGTTGTTCCAACGCTTCTTGCTTTTCGTCATGCTGCGTCTTCAGTGCAGCGAGCCGCGCCTCCAACTCGCGCACGCAGGCACCGCGACTCTCCAGATCACGGCGCAGATCGTAAAGTGACTCGCACGTATCGGAGGGCTGCTCCGCTGCGGCTGCCGGCTCGGCGACGCCAAGCCGCACACGGCCTTCGGCCTGGCCGGCATAGCGCCATATCCGTGATTCGCTCATCAGCGTCTCCACAGGCTTTGCCACCAACGGCGGTCCTGTGCAGCGGGGTTGTGCGTAACTTCGCTGTGACGCCACTTCTGGTGAAGAAAGTCGGTAACTACGGCTCTGACGGCCGGCGGCAATCCAGCAATTGCGCCGGTGCGCAACCCCGAGATGAGATGACGCTGCACGTCCGGATGTTCTGCACCCAACAGCAAGCGCAGCAACCCGTCATCGAGTCGGGCAAGAACGCGCAGCGGCTCTTGCACAGTCATACTTAGATGGGCGTCAAAATCCTGTGCGGATCTGCAAAACACCGCGGCCTCGGCAACAAGGCGCTCGAGCTGCATTCGCCGCTCTTCGGGTAACTCGGACAACAACTCATCGCACTCGGTGGTTTCTAGTCGCGCAAGCTCCAGCGCTAATGCCTTGGGGTTCATACCTGCTCCGCCGCCGAAGTCTCGGACTGAACCCATAAGCGCAGCTGTTCGCGCAATTCTTGGCGCCGCAGCAATTCACGTTTTTTTGCTGCGCTTCGATTCATTGCGCTCACGAACACTCCGGCGATCAAAATCGCGCCACCCACAATCCACATCCAACTCGTGTTCAAGCTTGCCGACACTTTCTCTGTCGATGGACTTTTGTTCGGGGGTACGGGTTGCTGAATGTGCTCAAGCATGCGCTGCACCGCCACGCCATGCTGCACGACGGTCACTTTATCGTCACGCTTTGCATCGAATCCGACGGCCGCCGCGACGAGTTCGCGAAGCTTCTCGACATCTACATTGGCAAGATCGCGATCCACGATGACGCCGACCTGCAAGCGACGAATGCTTCCAGTGGCATGCGTGATCTGCTCGACCTCGCGACCCAGCGCATAGTCAACCTCTTTCAGCCGATCTTCATCGCCGTCATCTCCTTTGACACCGCGCGATGTTTCCTTGATGCGCTTGATGCCCGTTCCGGCCGGATTCTCCAACACTCGTTCCGTAGTGGTGGTTTTCTGGCTCAAATCGAGCGTGGCGTCTACGCTTACCGCAAAGCGTTCCGCACCCAGCGCTTTCGTAAGTACCGCACGTGCCTTATCGCCAAGATATCGTTCGAGCGCCTGCCGCTGTGCCAGTCGTCCGCCCACGGCAGCCACGTCCTCGTCCATCGCGGCCACGCTCAGCACCACGCCCGATTGATCCACGACGGTAACGTCCTTTTCCTGCAGCTCCGGTACCGCGGCTGCCGTCAGTCTCTGGATTCCACGAACCTGCGCAGAATCGAGTACGACACCTTGCTCCGGAAATATCGTTATGGCAGCCCGAGCACTCTGTTTTTCTGCTTGAAATAGACCGTGCTCCGGCAGCACGAGATGCACGCGTGCGTACTTTATTTCCGCCAGGGCACTGATCGTTCTCGACAACTCTCCTTCAATAGCACGCTGGTAATTGATCTTCTGCGCGAAGTCCGTCATGCCGAAGTCAGAGTTATTGAACAACTCGAACCCGACAGCCTCCCGAAAGGCGTTGCCTGACGACATGATCGTCATACGGGCGCGAGCCTCGTCTTGCATAGACACTGCGATCGCTTGTTGCTCCCGATCGATCCGATAGCGAATGTGGGCGCGATCCAAATCGGCGGAAATGGAGTTGAGCTGCGCTTGATCCAGGCGATTGAAAAGGATCACATCGCTCTCCTTTAGCAGCCACCACGCGCCCGCTGCGGTTGCCAGGAGAATCGCCGCGACGCCAACGATGAGAGTCCTTGGTGTTTTTTGAAACCCGAACATAACAATCCTTAATTGAAATCAGGTGCAGCGCGTCACTGTCGATGTACTTCCTCGTTAAATCTGCATCTTCATCAACTCTTGATAGGCTTCCATGAGCCTGTTTCTCACCTGAACGGTGAGTTGGAATGCCTGCCGCGCCTGTTCCAGATCCAGCATCACCTCGTGCAGACTGCCGGACTGTCCGCTCGCCAACTGCACGAGGGATTGTTCCGCGCCGGTGATCTGCTGATTCATCGAGCTCACCTGCTCACCCATCCAGCGTCCGAAATCGACTGCCGTGCTCGCGTCGTCATTTGAAACAGCGGACAACTGCGGGCTTGCGACGCTCGACGGAGCCGTAATGGGCATCACCGCTTCAATACTCATTTGGAACTCCCGATATCCAATGCACGCTGCGCCATGGCCTTTGCTGCATTGATGGCTTTGATGTTCGCCTCGTAGGCGCGCGTGGCTCGCATTACCGTCACCATTTCGGTGAGCGAGTCGACATTTGCATATGCAACGAAACCGTTTGCATCCGCATGCGGATGCGCTGGGTCATAAACCATTCGAGGCGCAGCGAGTTGCGGTTCGACTGCCGGCTCCGGCATCGGCGACAGCTCGCCACCTACGAGCTGCTGCGAGAAGGAGACCGCCTTGTTCACGACACTCATGGGCCGGTACGGCTCTACGCCCGGAGGCGCCGTACTATTGGCGTTAGCCAAGTTGAGTGCCGCGGTTTCCATCCGCAGCTTCTCGACCGTCAGCCCAGCTGCACTGATCCCGAAACTCTTGAAGTAACCCAATCCCTCGATCAGCGCTTGATATCGAATGACAGTCTCGTTGAGCTGCATCAACTGCATGTCGAGTTCCACCTCTTGCTTGCTTGACTCGCTCACGTACATTCCTTCGCTGAGATCTCGTCTCAACTGCGCCAGCGCTTCGATATCCTCATCTTTGCTTGCGGACGAATTCGTCGAGAGGTGATTCAGTGTCTCTTCGAAATTCACGTCCGCTGGTGCGTAACCCGAGGTATTGGCATTCGAAATATTGGCGGCAATCAGCTGTTGTCGCAGTGAAAGACCATCAAGTGCCGTGCGCACGATGGCACCGGTGATTGATGACAGTGGATCTGACATGGCGATGACCTCTATTGAATAACGAGCTCTGCGTGCAACGCACCCGCAGTTTTCAGTCCTTGGAGCACGGTAATGATGTCGCGACTGGTTGCTTTGACGCGATTCAAGGCAGCCACAAGTTCCGCTACCGTGCTGTCGCCGGGTAAGTTCACGGCGATCGGCTCGCGTTCTTTCGCCTCGATCTGCGTATCCGGCACGACGACGGTACGCACGCCAGGCGATTCGATATCGCCAAACGTGGCGTAGGGTTGCGAAGTCTTGTAATCCGTCGTAATCGCGACGATGAGATCACCGTGGCTAATCGTCGTTTTAGAAATTCGGACGTCTCCGCCGGAGACTACGGTTCCTGTTCGCTCGTTCACTACGACGCGCGCACGCTGGTCAGGCGTGATGATCAATGACTCCAGGCGAGCGAGAAATTCAAAGGAGTGTTGATTCGATACCGGCATATTGACCCGATAGCGGCCGGGATCGATGACTTCTGCGCTTTGCGCACCGTAGCCTTGAGTAATGGTTTGAACGATGCGGGTCACCGTGGTCAAATCGGGCTCGAACAGCACATATTCGAGTGCGCCGCTGCTCGGCATGTCGGCCTCGACACCTTTTTCGACCATGGCCCCGTTAGGAATGTTGCCGGCAGTCGGATGATTTTTTTGCACGACGTTGCCATTCAGGTCGTACTTGTAGCCACCCACCGATAACGCGCCCTGCGCTAGCGCGTAGGTCTTTCCGTCCGGACCTTTAAGCGGGGTCATGAGTAATGTGCCGCCCACGAGGCTTCGAGCATCGCTCGCCGACGTCACGTTCACATCGAGGGAATCGCCGGACTGTGCGTAGCGAGGCAATGCCGCAGTGACCATCACCGTGGCGACGTTGCGACTGCGCAATGCCTGCTGAGAGACATTGATTCCCATGTTCTGCAAGACGTTGCTGATGGTCTGTGCCGTCAAGCGATTGTTCGGATTGTCGCCGGTACCGGCCAAACCGGTGACCACGCCATAGCCGACCAGCAGATTGCGTCGTTCATCTTTCAAGCGGCTCAAGTCCTTCAAGCGTACGCCGCCCTCAGCTGCGTGAACGATTGGCTGCAAGCACGTCAGCGCAACCACACAAGTGAAAATCAGTTTGTGCATATCAGTTTTTCATCGGCGTGCCGCCGACCCCGAAGCATGGAACGTATCTCATCGAGTGCCACCCAGGCACATGGATGTGCCCGCCGCCGCAGGCGGCGAGCGATGCGGGAAAAGTCGCGCCTTTTCCCGTCATCGCCACAGCGCGAG
>JAIBJL010000530.1 GCA_020029545.1 Gammaproteobacteria bacterium | reverse complement strand
TTGGGAACGCTCTCCTGCATGACGATATGGCCAGTCACATAGCCGCCGATGGATCCCAGCGCCCAGATGCCGAAGGCGATCGCCGCTTCCTGGCCGGTGTCGATGAAGAAGATCGCGACCGCTCCACCGAGCGTCAGCGTGTAGCACCCCAGCAGCAACACGACACGAGTTCGCACTCCCCAGCGCCGTGCAAACCAGTCGGACAATGCGCCTGCCGTCAACGATGCAGTAACACCGGCCACCGTAATCGACAGGCCCACCAGTCCACCGGCCTCAAGCGGCGTCATGCCGTAGTGGCGTTGCAGTAACGTCGGTAGCCAGGAAATCAATGCATAGTCCCCCGCGCCGAGTGCTCCTTTCACTCCACATACGCGCAGCACCGTGGCGTCGTCCGCGATCCATCGTTTGAACACGGCGGCGAGAGCCATCAGGCCCGTGGTGTGTTGCCGCGCCGGCTCGGCAAACAACAAGAGCAGCGGGATCAGCAGGAAGCCGGGGAACCCAGCCAAAATCATCATCAGCCGCCAGGGCGCGAGATCTCCGACCAGTGGCAGCGGGCTGAACCAGCCCGCGTCGATCCACCCGAGCAAGAGGCCGCCGACAAACAGCGCGGTGCCCGCGCCGAACGTCGCGCCGAGTGAGAACGTACCGAGTGCGATGCCTCGGCGTCGGGGCGAGAACAGATCGATGATCAGCGAAGAGGCCGCCGGTATGAGGCCCGCCTCGCCCAATCCCACGGCGACGCGCGCGATGAAGAAACTCCAGAAATCGACGGCGAGGCCACAGGCGATCGTCGCGATCGACCAGAGAAGGATGCTGCCGGCAATCAGGTTGCGCCGGTTGACCGAATCGGCCAGTCGCCCGCAGGGCAGGCCCGCCAGCGCGAAAATGACGGCGAATCCCGCGCCCTGGAGCAGGCTGATCTCGATGTCCGACAAGGCGAGATCCGACCGGATCGGATCGACCACGAGGTTGACGATGAGGCGGTCCGTGAACGACAGCAGAAGCGCAAGGCATAGCACCACGACCGCGTACCACCCGGCGAGTGTGTGCGGTGACTTGTGCGAGTCGTTGCGCTCGTCGATGCGGGGAGGCATCGCTACATCCTAGCTGCGGTCACTCCGCAAAGCAGCGGTCGATCGCTTTTTAACCTCAATTAACTCGCCGCGGATACCGCCCGGGAGTATCTCTATCGCGTGCTCACGATGTCACTGGAACGAGGGGCCGCGCGATGAGACTGCAAGACAAGGCCGTGCTGGTTAGCGGAGCTGCAAGCGGAATCGGATACGCAGTGTCGCAGTTGTTCGCCAGCGAAGGCGCGCTGGTTTTCGCTGGCGATATCGCCTCGCCAGCGGCCGGGTATCCGCAAGGCATCGTACCGCTCGTTCTCGACGTCACTCAGGAAAGTGACTGGGAGAGGGCGGTGGATGCCGTCGTCGAACGATCCGGCCAGCTCGATGTGCTGGTCAACAACGCCGGCATCATCGCTTACGAGCCGCTGCACGAACTCGACCTGCGGGCCTGGCAGAAAATGATCGCGGTCAACCAGACCGGTGTATTCCTCGGCATGCGCGAGGCGGTCCGCGCCATGCGCAGGCAGAAATGCGGATCGATCGTCAACATCTCGTCGATCTGGGGGAGTGCCGCGGTCGCGGGCGCCCATTCCTATCACGCCGCCAAAGGCGCCGTGCGCAACATGTCCAAGAACGCCGCCATGACGTATGTCGGTGACGGCATCCGCGTGAATTCCGTGCATCCCGGATTCATCCACACTCCGCTGACCGACGCGCAGGCGCCGCAACTCAACGAGACTGTCATTGGCGCGACGCCGATGAAGCGTGGCGGACAACCGATCGAAGTGGCCTACGGCTGCCTGTTCCTTGCCTGTGACGAATCCAGTTACGTCACGGGCACGGAACTCGTGATCGACGGCGGATACCTCGCGCAATGAACTGCCGGATCGCTTTCCGGAGAGTCGCGGGCGTCATCGCCATCGTGGCAATGACTGTCGCAGCGTATCTGTTCCTCTGGCCAGTGCCCGCCGAGCCCAGGGCATGGGCCGCGCCAACGCCGCCGGGCTACGTCGGTGCCCATGCGCAGAACACGCGCCTGTCCGGCCTGCGCACGATCGACATTGGCGATGAGTTCGGCCCCGAACACATGTCGATCGGACCGGACGGCAAGCTGTATGCGGCGATGACGAGCGGCAACCTGTTGCGCATGGATCCCGACGGCACGCATCAGGAGGTATTCGCGAACACGCAAGGACGAGTACTCGGTTTCGACTTCGACGCGGACGGCAGGCTGATCGCCGCCGATGCCATGAGAGGACTGCTAGTCATCGAAGCAGGCCATGTTGGTGTGTTGAGCGATCGAGTGGCATCGAACGATCCCGTTCGTTACGCGAATTCTGTCGTGGTGGCTCCGGATGGAATCGTCTACTTCACTGACGCGTCCACGCGCTTCGCCCCCGCCGAATGGGGTGGCACGTACGAGGCGAGCGTGCTCGACATCCTGGAGCAGGCGGCGTCCGGCCGCGTGCTCGCATTCGACCCTGCGACCGCCAGCACACAGGTCGTCGCTCGCGGTTTCTCATTTGCAAACGGCATCGCCCTGTCGGCGGATGGACAATCGTTGTTCGTGTCGGAGACCGGCCGCTATCGCATCTGGAAGATCGACAGCCGTGCGCGCGACATCGACGTGCAGAGCCCCTCCGCCCAAGCAGCCGTGTTGCTCGATAACTTGCCCGGCTATCCAGACAACCTGATGCGCGGGCGCGAGGGCCGCATCTGGGTAGGACTCTTCAGGCCGCGCAATCCGGCAGCCGATGGGTTGTCGCAAAAACCCTTCATGCGAAAGGTATTGCTGCGGCTGCCGCGATCGCTGCTGCCGGTGGGCGATCCGTACGGGCATGTCTTCGCCTTCGACGAAGCAGGCCGAGTCACGCAGGACCTGCAGGATCCAAGCGGTGCGTACCCGGAAACGACCGGTGCTACGGAAACGGCGGAGCGCCTCTACATTCACAGCCTGCACGCACCGAAAATCGGATGGGCACCACGATGATGCAGCATGCTCGTCATCGTTTCCTACTTGCGGCGTCGGTCGT
>JAIBJL010000529.1 GCA_020029545.1 Gammaproteobacteria bacterium | reverse complement strand
TGACCGCTGCGGATCTCTGTTGCGTATGTGGCAACGAGTGTGAATGACCTGACCGGTGCTCATCTGCCCCTATTTTTTTTATTTTGCTCTTTCTGACCCAGTGTCCCCCGTGGAAATAATCTCCTCCTCTTCTCAGGTTTGAACATGTTCGATCCTCACGGCACAACGATTGTCTCGGTCCGACGCAACGGCATGGTCGCGATCGGCGGCGACGGCCAGGTGTCACTAGGCAATACCATCATGAAGGGCAATGCCCGCAAGGTGCGCCGTCTCCATGACGGCAGCGTGCTGGCCGGATTCGCTGGCGGGACCGCCGATGCATTCACGTTATTCGAACGCTTCGAGGCGAAGCTGCAGCAGTACGGCAATCTTACGCGCGGCGCAATCGAACTCGCCAAAGACTGGCGTTCGGATCGCAGTTTGCGCCGCCTCGAGGCCTTGCTATGCGTCGCCGACGCGAAAGCCTCCTTCGTCATTTCCGGCAACGGTGATGTCATCGAACCCGAAGACGACCTGATGGCGATCGGCTCCGGCGGCTCCTACGCGCAGGCTGCGGCACGCGCGTTGCTGCAGAATACCGAACTCGATGCACGCACGATTGTCGAGAAAGCGTTGAACATCGCCGCTGACATTTGCGTGTTTACCAACCGCACTCTCACGATCGAGGAGCTGCGCTCCTCCTGATTGCAACGGGCGACGGGCTACAGGCTACGGCCAGAAGCTTGGCGCGCTCGTCTGACCGTAGCCTGTAGCCTGTTTTACCGTAGCCCAAATCTATGTCCTCCATGACCCCTCGGGAAATCGTCCAGGAACTCGACAAGCACATCGTCGGGCAAGCGGCTGCCAAGCGCGCCGTGGCCATCGCATTGCGCAATCGCTGGCGCCGCATGCAGGTGCCGGAAAACCTGCGCGCGGAAATCACGCCGAAAAATATTCTGATGATCGGTCCCACCGGCGTCGGCAAAACCGAAATCGCGCGCCGCCTGGCAAAGCTGGCGCGCGCGCCCTTCGTGAAGGTGGAAGCCACAAAGTTTACCGAAGTGGGCTATGTCGGCCGCGAAGTGGATTCGATCATCAAGGATCTGATGGACGTGGCGGTGAAAGTCACTCGCGAAGAAGAAATGGAACGCGTACGTCATCGCGCCGTCGATGCGGCGGAAGAGCGCGTGCTCGATGCATTGCTGCCACGACCGCGAACCATGGGCTTCACGTCCGAGCCCGATGACACTTCGCACGACAATGAGACTCGGCAGAAATTCCGCAAGATGTTCCGCGAGGGCCAGCTCGATGAGCGCGAGGTCGAGATCGAAGTACGCGCTGTCCCGATGGGCGTGGAGATCATGGCGCCGGCAGGCATGGAAGATCTGACGCAGCAGCTCCAGGGGATGTTTTCCAATCTCGGCGGCAATCGCACCAAGCAGCGCAAAGTGAAGGTCAACGAGGCATTCAAACTGCTGACCGACGAAGAAGCCGCCAAGATGATCAACGAGGAAGAACTCAAACTGCGCGCGCTGCGCAACGCGGAGCAGAACGGCATCGTCTTCATCGATGAAATCGACAAGATCGCGCGCCGGCAGGAAACGCAGGGCGCCGATGTCTCGCGCGAGGGCGTACAACGCGACCTGCTGCCGCTGGTCGAAGGCAGTACCGTCAGCACCAAGCACGGGATGGTCAAAACCGATCACATCCTGTTCATCGCCTCCGGCGCGTTTCACATGTCGAAGCCATCGGATCTGATTCCTGAGCTGCAGGGACGCTTCCCGATTCGCGTCGAGCTCGATGCACTCAAGGTCGAGGACTTCATCCGCATCCTGACCGAACCCGATGCGTCGCTATGCACGCAATACCGTGCCTTGCTCGAAACCGAGGGCGTCATCCTGTCCTTCGACGACAGTGGCGTACGGCGCATCGCCGAAGTCGCCTGCCAGGTCAACGAACGCACGGAAAATATCGGCGCACGGCGCTTGCACACCGTGCTTGAGCGCTTGCTCGAAGCCATCTCGTACGAAGCGGCCGATCGCAGCGGCCTCAACGTCGTCGTTGACGCTGCCTACGTCGATCAGCACCTGGGCGAACTGGTGAAGGATGAGGATCTGACGAGATATATTTTGTGAGCTGCGCTGGCTACGGGCTACGGGCGACGGGCGACGGCCAGAGTAAAGACAGTTCCGCTGGCGACGGGCGACGGGCGACGGGCTATGGCCGGAGTAAAGACAGTTCCGCTGGCTACCGGCGACAAAGCGCGCGGCACGCTCATCGAAAGGCAAGCGCGAACTGCTTAGCGCAGGGTGCACAAGCGACGACATTGCAAGCGACTGGCTTACTTTCTGGCCGTCGCCCGTCGCCCGTTGTCCGTTGCCCGCTTCGCTAATGCGCCCCACCGCCATCAAACTGCGTCGCCAATCGCGTGTGCTCGAAGTCACGTTCGAGGATGGCGTGCAGTTTCAACTGCCGTTCGAATATCTGCGTGTGTATTCGCCTTCCGCTGAAGTGCGCGGACATGGGCCGGGGCAGGAAACGCTGCAGATCGCCAAGCATGAAGTGCAGATCACGACCGTCGAGCCTGTCGGCAACTACGCGGTGCGACTGGTGTTCGACGATGGGCACGACACCGGTCTGTATACCTGGGCCTATCTGCATGAGCTTGGCAGTACACAGGGGACCAAGTGGCAGCACTATCTGGACCGTCTGCAAGAACTCAACATTCCGTATCCAACCCCGGCACCAGTACAGCGGCCGCCGATCAAATTGAAGTAGCGCGCAAGAAGTATTGTCCTAATCTTCGCGCTCGAACCGGATATCGAGGCCCTGCACGGCGGCCTCGAACTCCGCAAGCGTCAGCATGTCGACGCAGGGTCGCGCGCCGGTCACCGTCAGCTGGCCACGCATCAGCTTGCGCGCCAGGATGATCGAAGCAAGACACGGGATCATCGGACCATCGCCGTGTCGTGCGATCAGAAACCACTGCATTCGATGCGGTTTTCCCGCTGCATCGAGTCCGTCGATGTGCACATGCATGCCACCGCGATCGGTGCCGAAATGCACCAGCAGATCGCTTGCCGACTTGAGCGGGCCGGCGCATGGCTGCCAGCTGCGAATCAACCCAATG
>JAIBJL010000528.1 GCA_020029545.1 Gammaproteobacteria bacterium | reverse complement strand
ACTGACGTTGCTCCTCTCGGTGTGCTTTCCGAGCGGAAATAATGCGTATGACCGACTCATCTTCCCGATAGCAGTGGCACACAACAAGAATGTGCAAAGATGCGCTCAGGCCAAGTAGTACGAAACGATCCTCTTCGTCAGAATGCTCCGGATCGGGTACGACCCGAGCATTTTCGTCAAGAAAGGCACTACGCGCCTCCTCAAATGAGACCCCGTGCTTCTTCCGATTCGCGCGGTTTTTCCCTTCGTCCCACTCAAATACCAGGTCCGTCATGGTAGGGGGCACTATAACTACAGTGTAATTACGTGTCTAGTCTGTGACTTCCATTCGGGATAGGGGAACATCTCGCGATGCCCGCCCACTTCCTCCCATATGAGTCTTCGGTACCGCCCATCCTTCTTGAGCGCGCTACTCCAGAATCAATTTAATCCCTTATAGAGGGACCACTGCGAATTAGCCCGGCTTGTTCAACAACCGGATAGGTCGCGGTCTTCCCGCGACCTATCCTTATTTGTTGAGCTCGGCCCCCTCAGATCCAGAATCAAGTGCTCCTCATCGAGAAAGCGGCCTTGCCACTGGAGAAAGCTTCCGCGCTCTACCCGATTCATACTCTGCTTTTGCTTCGGAGACGAGCCGATCCAGTTTTCCGGATTTCGCATCGGCCTCGATTTGCGCATCCCACGTCTTCCAGTCCTGCTCCAAAAACCACTCGCGAAGTTCTGCAAACTCCTCACGAGAAAACTTCTGAATCTGTTCTTCGATTTCCTCGATCTTACGCATATGTCACCTCGCCGGCCGAGCATACGCCCAGCGTCACTGTCGGTCTTCTCATCGGATAACGCCACCATTCAGCGGGAGCGGCGAGGTTCACCGCGATCTGCTGGAATGGCTTGTCGGGCCGTTGACTCAAGGCTCTCTAGAACCTTCAGCACGCGTCTTGCCTTCTTGACACGTTGTTGCTTCCAATCCGAGGTGTCTCTACCGGCCGATAGATCGGCTAAGAAAGCCCACTCAGGATTCGGTTGCGAATGCCCAGCTTGCGCTTGCAACCATCTTGCGGCGTATTCTTGGAACGTCGGAGCCGTGCCTTTGCGCCAGAACTCATTTGCAAGAATTCTCGCAATCGCTCCATCCTTGAACTTGCCGGCGGTCAATCTCTTGAGCAACGTCATCATCGCGACGTTCTTCTTGTCGTATTGCCCGTAAAGCATTCGATCCGTCGCTTTGAAGTCTCCGGTCGCGATCTCAAAAGAAACGACACTAGCCGGAAAACATGTGGGCTGCGGGACAATTCCGGTGTTCAAGTAGCGCCGTATCCGATCCAATAGGATGCCCTTTCGGTCGATTCCCGTCGTGCGGCGGCGTTCGCCATCTGAGGTGCAAATCCATATCCGATATGGAATACAGTTCTTATCGCAGAAGGACCGGATCTCATCCATGTTCAAATAATTCAGCTCATCGAGCAGTCCTTGCTGATCGGCGATGTGTGATATTAGTGATGGCATCGGCGTGCTCGCCAGACGTGTATGGCCCAACGCTCACGCTGTGCCGACACCGCGGCGCGGGCGTCGCGGGAAACCAAACGTGCATACGTTTGGGTGGTCGGAACCCGCGTGCTGTTGGGTAACCATGCTGAATGAAGGGGACTCACAATGGCAACCGGCGCTGCACGACCTGAGCGAACAGCAATGCGACAATGAGCTGTGGACCTTGATAAGCCACTGCACCCAACATTCCGGATCTCTGCAGCCGATGAGCGAAACCACGCGCGGCTGGAGGCCACCTGACTGCAGCACGAAAGAGCGATGGCCTCGAACGTTCCCCTCAAGCTCCAGACGGACCACGATGCCCTGGTGAAGACGACCCCGTACCGATAGCCAACCACGGACCTCGCACCGTGACCGTTGCGCTGAATTGTCAAACAGGGATGCCGATCCTGGCTCATTTCATCCTTCGCTATGTGTTGACCAACGCCGCCCATCACGCGTGTGCGTCTTCGCACGTCGCGTGCACGGCTTTGTTAGCGCGATTTGTACCAACCGTGCCAAAACCAAGCGGCGGGAAAATAGTAGATGATGCCCCGGCCTTTGCATTTCTTGGGCTTGCTATGAACTTTGACCCACCTAACCACCTTCTTGTACCACTTCTCGAACTGAACTGCGTCATACGCGTACGTGTAGATCGGACTCTTGAACGTGTACGCACCGCCCGGCGTGATGCCTTTAGACCAGTACACCCGACCGACATCACCATTAGTGCGGAAGGAGTCTCGTCCGTACTCAATGACCGGCGCTCGATGAATGTCACGGATGATGATCCATCCATTTGCCGCAACCGCATGATCAGGCGTCCACGGGAATTGGCTATTCCAGATGAAAAACTGTTTCTTTCCTGATTTGCGTGGCGGCAGGCGATCGAGACTTAGCATCTCTGTGTTTGGCGCTGATGCAACGAAGATTCTGATGTCGGCTGTACTGCGAAGGAAGGCCAAGAACCTCTTTTCGTCCGACTCGGTCATCGCGACCGCAACTTGTCTGCCCCAGCGTTTTCCCATATAGACGCTAACGCAGCCGCTGTGCCGCGCGCGCGCTTTTTCGCGCGCGTCGTTTCTTGAGCGGCTTATCAGGCCGTTTGCTCGCCACATTGCGTCGCTCGATCACGGAAAGCGCGCTAACCGTGACGTAGTATCCGTCCGGATCCCGCAGAGAGAACTCCTTGGTTCCCGTGTTCGGGTTTGTGTCGGGCTCTTCTTCGAATCGTGTAACGAGCGCGCGTGCCCGACGCAATGTTGCGCCATAGTCATCGACGCGGAAGAACAGAAGTAATCCGTTGCCAGGTGCGCCATTGTCGGGACTCATCAACGACGGATGATTCTCGACGGCCCACTCGTGAAGGTTGAGCAACACAGTTCCATCGGCGTCGACGACGCTGACCAAAGTCAGAATGCGCTGGAGCCGTCAAACGTGTGTAGCTTCATCGACTTCCGGACAAAAGACTGACGCGAAGATGAGAGACTTCGAGCTGCTGCGGGCGTCCCGCAGAGAGAGAAGTTCATGAGCAAACGCGAATATCGACGATTCACGGCGGAGCAGAAGATCGAGATCTTACGCGAGGCGGATCAGCCCGGCGTGACAACAAGCGAGGTCTGCCGGCGGCACGGTTTATCGCCCTCGGTGCTGTATCGCTGGCGGGCGGTGGCCCAGGGTGGTTCTGCGGTGGCACTGAAGCGCGATGCCCAGCGAGCGCCGCGTAAGGACGATGTCGAGGCGCGTCACAAGGCGGAGATCGATCGATTGCGCGCGGTGGTCGCAGAGATCACGGCGGAAAACCTTGAGCTGAAAAAAAAGATCTGAGGTTGGAGGATTTATCTCGTGTGCCAGCGAACGTCAAAGCGGCGGTGATGCAGATCGTCGCGCAGACCAAGAAGCGCTCGGGGTGGCAGGTGTATCGCACACTTGCCGCCCTGGGCGTGCCGCGCAGCGTGTACTACGCGTGGAAGGGGCGCGAGAGCCTGGAAGACCGAGCCAGCAAGCCGTGCCGAGTGTACGAAGTACTGCCCGAGGAACGCACGGCGATCTGTGAATTTGCGCTGCGCTATCCGAAGATCGGTTATCGAAAATTGACCTGGATGATGGTCGATGCGCAGGTGGCCTGCGTCGGGGAAAGCACGGTTTATCGAGTGTTGAGCGATGCGGATCTGCTCTCGCGCTGGAAACGCTCGGCCGCCTCCAGCGGCGAGTATAATTTCCGGCCGAATGCGCCGAATCAGCAATGGCACACCGATGTGATGTACGTCTGGGTGGCTGCGCGTTTTTACTTTCTGCTGAACTTTGTGGATGCCTACAGTCGCTACAGCGTGCACCACAAGCTGCTGATGAGCCTGGATGGCAAATCGGTTGCGACTGAGTTGCAGGTTGCGCTCGAGGCTAATGCAGATGCCAAGCCTCGTGTTGTGCATGATCATGGCAGCGAGTTCGTCAATCGCGATGTCGCGGCAGTCATCAAGACGCACAACCTGATCGACATCAAGACCAAACCACGGCATCCCGAGTCCAACGGTATCGTGGAGCGCTTCAACGGCACGGTGCGCGATGAGACCGATGACGACTACGGAAACAATTATCTGCAGGCCGAGGCGATCATCAATGACCAACCAGCAGCGATTTACCGAGGCCGCCTAGGCAGTGAAAGTCTCCTTTCTCAGCTCAGCCGTTTTGTCCAGGTTGACGTGAAGCGCAACACATCTGCAGCCTGATCAACGCCAACAGGAATGAAATTCGCTCCCAGAGCAGCTGTCGCCAACCCCAAATCGAGTTTCGATGATTTCCCAAATGGCAACTCAGCTCCGGTATACACAAGATCAACTAAATCTGGGATAGCACCCAGCACTGGCACTGCACCTAATCCAGCCAGAGCGGTATGCGCCGTGATACTAACCTTCTCGTACGTGGACTTTGGCTCTTCCCAACTGCCGGTAGCGCCCCGTCCCCAAGAACCGGTTGCACCCGCGCCGCGTAATCCGCTTCTTACCGTCAGAATCTCATCCATGGACAAGCCGGTCTGCTGCGCAAGAGCTAACGTACCAGAGAACGAGTTTGGATCGTCGGTAGTCGCCGAAGCCATCGGCTGCGCTGTTTGTGTTTGTGCCGCTGCCCGCTCCGCATAGTACTCATTCAACTCTGCATTCGACTGCATGTAGGTCGCAACGTCGTCCTGGCTCACCGGTTGTGACGTGCTTGGAATGGTGACGGCCGTACCTGGCATTAACACCCTCGGATCGACATCCTTGTTCGCCGCGATGTATTGATACACGCGCTCTTGTACTTCGGCATTACTCGCCTGCTGACCCAGGTCCTCGCGCGCCATGCTCCAGAAGGTTTCATCCGGTTCGATTGCTCGCGCAAGCGTAATGGGGCGCTTGCTCAACTCATCGGCAAGAATATCGAGCTGTTGCTGGTTCTGCGCCAGGAACTCGGTTTCAAGTTCCTTTTCAAAGAGCAAGTCCGTCTGCTCGCCTGTAGAGGCTTGCGGCGCTGCCATCACTTGCTGCGTCGGTAACAAACCCGCGTTCGCATTCAGACGAGTGGCATCTGCGGTGGAACGCTTGCGGTTTTCTTCTGCTTCGGTTGCTCGCTCCTGTCCCTCCTTGAATCCACTCCTGAACGCCGCTCCCAATCCGCCACCCACCTCCTGACCCACACCGCTGGCGCAGCACTGGGCGGCGGCATCGCGATCGATGAATGCCATCACGCCCGCTTGCAGAGCGGTGCGTCCGATCTTCGTGTCCAAACCGTTCAGACCAGGGAACGCAG
>JAIBJL010000527.1 GCA_020029545.1 Gammaproteobacteria bacterium | reverse complement strand
TTTCGGGCGTCGTGTCGACGACCTGACGACGAACGAACTGATCGAAGCGCTCGAATTACCGGGTCAACTCGTTGCCATACAGGCGATCGGCAAAGGCAAGCCGTTGTACGGTGAAGGCCAGTTTGCAGCGCAACCTGATCTGCTGCCGCGTTCGACGGTGCTGCCGTCAGCGTATATCACGCGATAGCTGTATGCGTCCTGTTCTCTGCATCCTCGCCTCTTGCGCAATCGTCGTACTGATGCAATCGCCTTCCGCGGCAGCCAGCGACTTCACGCGCATCACACGCTCCCTGACAGATCTGCCTGCCCCGCCGCAGGGGCAGAGTGAATGGATCGCGCGCAGCATGCGGATGAACGGCTTGCCCATGACGATCAAGAGCTTCAGTTCGCGGTTGACAGCCGACGACCTATGCCAGCACTACGAGTCTGCAGGCCTGCGACAACACGTGGCCACACGACGCAGCCGCAATGGCGAATGGTTGCTGCTAGCAATGAACACTCGCAACGAAACGATTACGGTTCAGGCACACAATACCGTGGCAGGCAGCGAAGGCACGATCACCGTGTCACCTACATTGGATGTCGCGCGCTTGAAGATTGAGACCAAGTTTCCGCGCCCCTCGACCACGTCGATCGTCAACCTACAGGAATACGACGATGAAGGTATCGAGTCTGAACTCATCAGTCTGGCCAGTACGCGGTCGATCGCTGTGGAGGCGCAAACGTTCATGGACAAGCTGCGGCGCGCTGGATGGCAGATTCAGCAACGTGCCGCACAGTCCGGCGGCGGTCGTGTCATCGAAGCGCAGAAGGGTGCGCAACATGCGTTGCTGAATCTGATGCGCAACCAGGCGCAGCACGGCACTGCCATTGTCGTGGTGTGGAAGAAGTCATGAGCGGCTTGCACATCCCAACACACCAACGCGGCCACCAACGCGGCTGGGGATCGTCGGAGTATCTCTCGGTACTCATCGGACTCATGGCTGTGTGGCGCGGTGCTCAGGCGGTGCTGACGCTGCTGCAGCAGCACCACACGGAGTACTCGTGGGCGCTGATGATTCCGTTCTGATTCTTGACGAAACTTCTCAGGGAGGAGAGGTGATGAAAGGCAGTCTGGTCACGATGTTGATGGTATCCGGCGCACTGGCAGCCGGAGGTGCGGCGGCTTACTTCGCCAATGGTTACATAGACAAGACGGTGGCGGCGCGGCGCGCGCAGATCGATTCGCAGTATGCTCCCGTCAGTGTCGTAGTCGCGCGCGCAGACTTGCGTCCCGGCAGCTTTCTCTCGGCGGATACGGTTGCGCTGCGTGACGTGCCGCGGGCTTTTCTGCACTCCGATGCCGTTCTGGCCGATAGTTGGAACGATGCGTCCGGGCGCGTACTGGCGCAGCCGGTGAAGAGTGGCGAGCCGGTCTTGCGTTCGCACCTGGCGCAGGACGTCGGTGCTGGATTCTCATCGCAGCTTGCTCAAGGGATGCGTGCCCTGACCTTCCCGGTCGATGAAGAAGCCTCAATCTCCGGGATGCTGGCACCGGGCGATCGCATCGATATTTTCTTCACGACCAGTGCCAGCAACGAAAGCGTGACACTGCCGATGCTATTGAACGTACCGGTGATTGCGACCGGCATACGTACGGCAACCAATGGCAACTATCTGTCCGAGCAACGCGCTAATGGACAGTTCAACACAGTGACCGTGTCGGTGTCGCCGGAGGACGCCGCCAAAATCACCCTGGCACAGGATGCCGGCAAGATTACCGTCGCGCTCCGTCAGCCGGGCGATGATGCGGTGATACAGCTGGCACGCGTAACCAAGCAGACGTTGCTGAACGGCAATCGCGTGGTGAAGGGCGCTGCGCCGCGCTCGCGCATCGAAATCATTCTCGGCGGTGTCTGATTGTCAGCTCACAACCGACATTGACTCTCCCAGATCCGCGAAACAAGGATGGTTACTCGCGATCTGTCCGCCCGCCACGATCACTAAATCATCTAATCGCCGAATCACACAAGGAACGTCGTGATGTTATCGAAACGCTGTCTCGCTCTCATGCTCACTGCGCTTGCGTTGCTCAGCAGCGCTGGCACGACTTGCTCTGCCGAACCTGCCGTGCCGTTGGCGGCTCAGGCGGTCAGCATGCTGACGATTCCGAGTGGACAGAGCCTGCTCATCCCTTATCCCGAGGTGAAGCGAGTGGCAGCGGGCGATGGCGCAGTCATCGACGTCAAAGTATTCGATGACACACAGGAAGTGCTGGTGCTGGCCCGCAAGGAAGGCATGACGGATCTACGCATCTGGGGTCGCGATGGATCGAGTGCGACGCATTTGGTGAAAGTGCTCGGTGTACCTGGATCGTCCCTGCCGCCCATGGAGACCTTGCAGGCGCAATCGACCATTCTCATCAAGGCGAAACTGATCGAAGTGAAAAAATCGGCGCTGCGCGATATCGGTGTCGACTGGGCGGACGTGGCGGCGGGACCGGTGTTCGGTACGCTCGATGAGTTCGTCACCAATGAACATTTTCGCGTGGTGCCCGATGGCGTATCGGGAGTGGACGGCCTGCCCTTGAACCTGGGCACGAACAATCATTACTTCGCGATGACGACGGTCGTCGATTCATTCATCCACTTGCTCGTCAACAATGGCGATGCACGCATGCTGGCCGAGCCGACGCTTACCTGCATCAACGGCGGACAGGCGGATTTCCTTGTCGGCGGTGAAGTACCGATCCCGGTACAGAATCAGGACGGGGCGCTGAACGTCATCTTCAAGCAGTTCGGTATCATCCTGAACGTCGAACCACGCGCGAATGATACCGGGTTGATCCGCACCAAGGTCAATGTGGAAGTCAGCAGCGTCGACAAGGGAATCGAGGTACTCGGCATACCCGGTTTCGCGACCCGCAAGACCAACACCGAAATGAATGTGCAGACCGGCGAAACCATGGTGGTCGCAGGACTGCTGAGCTCCGAGGACGCGAAGACCGTCGCCAAGGTACCCGGCCTGGGTGAGATTCCGATCATCGGCGAGCTGTTCAAGTCACGACAGTTCCGTCGTGGCCAGAGTGAGCTCGTCGTACTGGTGACGCCTTACATCATCGACAGCCGTTCGGATGCGATCA
>JAIBJL010000207.1 GCA_020029545.1 Gammaproteobacteria bacterium | reverse complement strand
CTTGTGTTCCAGGTAGTGCTCCATCACCTCGTGGAGGGTCGTCTTTCGCGCACCTTGAAGCGCCTGAACTTTCGCTTGCTGCTCCCGCTGCCGTTCTGCCTCGGCGATCGGGTCAATCCCGGCCCGCATCTTGAGCTTGAGTTCAAGTGCTTCTGCGCGTGCATCGTCAACTCGCCACGGATCATTGTGGTGGCCGATCGTGATGAACCTTGGTTGATGCTCTCCCTTCACCCGGTAGCGTAGGATGTAGGCGCGCCTTCCGCTGCTTGCGGTCAGACGCATGCCGAAACCCCTCAGCTCCTCACACCAGAGCGTGTCCTGGGGTTTTGGTTTACCCTTGTGCTTACCTTTCTCGAAGACGCCACAAGTGAATTTTTCGACCGCAGCATTGGTGAGTTTTTTCCCCATGGGGCTCCGCCTTTAGTTCACGGTTAGTGCACGAACTATATACGGCTTTAATGAGAATCTGTGAGGGTTAGTGATGGGCGTGTTATCGTAACCTACTGTAAGACATGGTATTTGGTGAGGTATAGTGAGATATCGGTAGACATCGTGATGATGCTTTAGACTTCTCTCTTAATCAATTGGTCGTAGGTTCGATCCCTACACGGCCCACCAATTCCTGCGTATCCGGCGGCTTACGCCCGGTTGACGAACGCGACCCCCATTGCTGCCATGCGGGATTCGTGCACTGGGGTATTCGCCGCTGGCGTCGAGCGGGCGTGCGAGGGGATTTCGTGCCGTTCGATGCGCACCGCCGTTGGCAGTCACTCTTGCAGTCCGGGGCCTCACGCCCGAATTCCGAATCTTTCCACCCATTCACTTCAATTCACGATCCACCACTCCTACCGATCTTGAGCTGATTCACCTCCGCGCCCTCTCGGGTATACTCCGCGACCCCGTAAAGCCGGTTCAGCTGCGCACGGGCTGTCATTGCATCGATGCGAAAGTGGCGGAACTGGTAGACGCGCTGGATTTAGGTTCCAGTGGGTAACCCCGTGAGGGTTCGAGTCCCTCCTTTCGCACCAGCAATGTCAGCTTGGGTTGTGGCCTTGGGCGACGGAAGGTTGAAATCCGCCGGCTTGTGGGCGGGTTTCGATGAGTAGCCACCACAGAGGTCTCGGGCAATGCAGGTTTCGGTAGAGTCGACAGGCGCGCTGGAGCGCCGGATGGAAGTCCACGTTCCGGCGGAACGAATCGAAAAGGCGGTCGATGAACGGCTGCAGAAGCTGAGCCGTACCGTGCGACTCAAGGGCTTCCGCCCGGGCAAAGTGCCGGTGAAAGTCGTTCGTCAGCAGTTCGGCCAGCAGATACGCCAGGAAGTGCTCGGCGATGTGGTGCAGTCCACGTTCAACGAGGCAGTTCAGCAGCAAAAGCTGTCGCCCGCCGGCGGTCCGCGCATCGAACCGCTGAGTGCCGATGAGAGTGGGGATCTCAAGTATCGCGCGGTATTCGAAGTGTTACCGCAGGTCGAGCTGAAAGGGATCGAAGGCATGGAGATTGCGCGCCCGGCGGCGCAAGTGCAGCCGGCTGATATCGATGCCATGATCGAAAACCTGCGCGAGCAGCGTGCCACGTATGCGGCGGTCGAGCGCGGCGCACAGGCGAAAGACAAGGTGACGGTCGACTTCGATGGCAGTGTCGACGGTCAGCCGTTCGAAGGCGGCAAGGGCGAGAACGTACCCGTCACGCTCGGTGCGGGCCGCATGCTGGCGGACTTTGAAGCGGGCCTGTTCGGCACGCGTACCGGCGAGCAGAAAACGATCGAACTGACGTTTCCCGCCAACTACGGGGCACCGGCACTGGCCAACAAGAAGGCGTCGTTCGCGATTACCATCAAGCGTGTCGAAGGTCAGCAGTTGCCGGAGCTCAACGACGAATTTGCGAAGTCCTACGGCGTCGAAGAAGGCGGTATGGAGCGGCTGCGCGAGGAAGTCGCGGAGAATATGCGCCGCGAACTCGGCGAAGCGATTCGTGCGCGCCTGAAGAAACAGATCATGGATGGCCTGCTCGCGGCGAATCCGCTGGAGTTACCGAAGTCACTGGTCGATGCGCAGGTCCGCGAGCTACAGATGGATGCCGGCCGACGCATGGGCGCGCAGGATGTGTCGCAGCTGCCGCCGGCGGAGTCATTTCAGGAAGCGGCACGCCGTCGTGTCGCGCTGAGCCTGTTGATCAACGAAATCATTCGTACCACCAAATTGCAGCTCGATCAGTCGAAAGTGTTGTCGCGCTTTGAGGAGCTGTCACGGCAGTTCCCGGATTCGGCGCAGGCCATGCAGACCTATCGCAGTAACCCGCAGATCCAGCGGCAGATGGAAGCCGGCGTGCTGGAAGACCAAGTGGTCGACTGGGTTATGGAACGCGCCAAAACCAGCGATACCCCAGCGTCGTTCAAGGAATTGATGAATTTCGGCGCGTAGCGGTGAAATGCGCGCTTTTTGCGAAGCATGCGCGAGCGCGAGCGGCGGGTTTGTTGCACACTAGCCGCTCATTGAATTGTGTCGCCGTTGTCGCCACATAATCTGACCGGCCGAAGCATGTTCCCCCAGATCCATTCATCATGAGCAAGCACTCTCCCGTCATGAATCTAGTCCCCATGGTCGTCGAGCAGACTGCTCGCGGCGAACGCGCCTATGACATCTATTCGCGCCTCCTGAAAGAACGCGTGATTTTCATTGTCGGTCCGATCGAGGACCACATGGCCAACCTGATCGTCGCACAGCTGCTGTTCCTGGAATCGGAAAATCCCGACAAGGATATTGCGCTGTATATCAATTCCCCGGGTGGCTCGGTGAGCGCCGGCCTGTCGATTTACGACACCATGCAATTCATCAAGCCGGATGTGAGCACCATGTGCATCGGCCAGGCTGCCAGCATGGGTGCCGTCCTGCTGGCCGGCGGCCAGAAGGGCAAACGTTACTCGCTGCCGCATTCGCGCGTCATGATTCATCAGCCGCTGGGTGGCTTCCAGGGTCAGGCGACCGACATCGACATCCATGCGCGCGAAGTGCTGGCAGTGCGTGAGCGGCTGAACCGCATCCTGTCCAGGCACACGGGCCAGACGATCGAGAAGATTCAGCAGGACACCGACCGCGACAATTTCATGAGCGGCGCAGGTGCTGTGTCTTACGGACTGATCGACAAAGTGCTTGAGAGTCGCGCCGAGGCGCAGGCGCAGAGCCAGGCGAAGGAGCCGGCGAAGTAAGCTGACTGAAGCGCCAGGCTCCCCGAGGGAGCAGGTCGCGTGATCGGCGGAACACCTGCGCTGCTGCAACCCGCCATGGACCCGGCGATGCCGTCGGGGATGAGCGGTTCGACACAGCGAGTCGGTGCCCAGGGGCTGTCAGGTAACTGATTGGTTCAATGGGTTTTTTGTAAAACTGCAAGTCCTGCAGCCAATCAGGGCGGGGCGTCTTTGCAGCCGAATGGCGACGCGTGATATATAGCTTGAGACACTCGGTTGACCGCCAGCGGGCGGGCGGGTGCGATCCGGTCCGAGTTGAGGTGACGCATGCCCGACGATTCTCGCGGCAAACATGATGATGGCAAGCTGCTCTACTGCTCTTTTTGTGGCAAGAGTCAGCACGAAGTCCGCAAGCTGATTGCCGGTCCCTCGGTCTTCGTCTGTGACGAATGCGTGGAGCTGTGCAACGACATTATTCGTGAAGAGCTCGAAGAGCGCGCCGAGCGCACTCGCGACAAGCTGCCGCGTCCGCACGAGATCAAGAAGGTTCTCGATGAGTACGTGATCGGGCAGCCGCGGGCCAAGAAGGTTCTGTCGGTGGCGGTGTACAACCATTACAAACGCCTGCAGACCAAGACCTCCGAAGCGCGCTCCAAGGATGAAGTCGAACTTGCCAAGAGCAACATTCTGCTGATCGGCCCGACCGGCTGCGGCAAGACCCTGCTGGCCGAGACCCTCGCACGTCTGTTGAACGTGCCCTTCACGATTGCCGATGCCACGACGCTGACCGAAGCCGGTTACGTCGGCGAGGATGTCGAGAACATTATTCAGAAGTTGCTGCAGAAATGTGATTACGACGTCGAGAAGGCGCAGACCGGTATCGTCTATATCGACGAAATCGACAAGATCTCGCGCAAGTCCGACAACCCATCGATTACGCGCGACGTGTCCGGCGAAGGAGTGCAGCAGGCGCTGCTGAAACTGATCGAAGGCACGATTGCCTCGGTACCGCCGCAGGGTGGCCGCAAGCATCCGCAGCAGGAATTTCTGCAGGTGGATACGGCGAATATTTTGTTTATCTGCGGCGGCGCATTCGCCGGCCTGGAAAAGATCATTCTCAATCGCACGCAGAAGACCGGCATCGGCTTTACGGCTGATGTGCGGCCGCAGGGTGAGCGTCCGCATGGCAATGACGTGTTCCACGACGTCGAGCCGGAAGATCTGATCAAGTATGGCCTGATCCCGGAATTCGTCGGCCGTCTGCCGGTCGTGGCGACGCTGGATGAGCTGGACGAAGCCGCGCTGGTGTCGATCCTGCTCGAACCCAAGAATGCGCTCAGCAAGCAGTATCGCAAACTGTTCGACATGGAAGGGGTCGAACTGGAGTTCCGCACCGACGCGCTGAAGGCGGTGGCGAACAAGGCCATGCAGCGTCGCACCGGTGCGCGCGGCCTGCGGACGATTCTCGAAAACGTGCTGCTCGAGACGATGTACGAGCTGCCATCGCTGCGCAATGTGCAAAAAGTGGTCGTCGATGAGGCCGTGATCGTCGGCGAAAGCAAGCCGTACATTGTGTACGGTGCGGCGACCGAAGAGTCGCGGGCACCGGTCGACGAGCGTCGGCCCACCGGTAGCTGAGCCATTGCAATTCGTGCAAGCGACCAGGGCGCCTGCGGGCGCCCTTGTTATTTCAGTATCACTGTCGTTGCACGAAAGCTTGTAAGGTCAACCCTGTTTTTTGTGACGAAACGCCTTATATCCGGACAATCCGAGGCGATCTGCGTCCCTTGCCGCTGGCGAGGGCAGGGCGCATACGGTATTTTCATTATGTTCCTCAGGCTCGCGCAGGTCGGCATCGATCTGACAGCGCCCACTACGACAACATGTCACGACAAGTCACGACAAGAAGGTAACGCGCGTGAGCACAGAAATTCCTGAACCCGAGTCGACCGTGCCAGCAAACGCGATGCCGGTGTTGCCGCTGCGCGATGTGGTGGTCTATCCCCACATGGTGATTCCACTATTTGTCGGTCGCGAAAAATCCATTCTGGCGCTCGATCAGGCCATGAAGGCCGGCAAGCAGATTTTGCTCGTCGCCCAAAAGCAGGCCGATGTGGATGATCCGGCCCCCCAGGATCTGTATCGCCTCGGCACCGTCGCCACCATCCTGCAGTTGCTGAAGCTTCCCGATGGCACGGTGAAAGTGCTGGTCGAAGGCGTGGAGCGCGCCAAGCTCGACAAGCTGCACGTGGGCCAGTTCTTCTCCGCCGAAATCAGCCCGATCAAGGACGCCGAACAATACGATGAGCGCGAGATGGATGTCCTGTCGCGCTCGGTGATCACGCAGTTCGAGCAGTACGTGAAGCTCAATCGCAAAGTGCCGCCGGAGATTCTCACCAGCCTCGCCGGTATCGAGCAGCCGGGTCGACTGGCGGACACCGTGGCCGCGCACATGTCGCTGAAACTCGACGCGAAGCAGAAAGTGCTGGAGATCCAGGACGTGCGCAAGCGTCTCGAACACATCCTCGCGCTCATCGAAGGCGAAATGGATGTGCTGCAGATCGAGAAGCGCATTCGCGGTCGCGTCAAGCAACAGATGGAGAAGAGCCAGCGCGAGTATTACCTCAACGAGCAGATGAAGGCCATCCAGAAGGAACTGGGTGAGATCGAGGACGCACCGAACGAACTCGCCGAGCTCGAACAGCGCATCCAGAAGGCGGGCATGCCGAAGGAAGCGCGCGAGAAGGCGATGTCCGAACTCAACAAGCTGAAGCTGATGTCGCCGATGTCAGCCGAAGCCACGGTGGTGCGCAATTACGTCGACTGGCTGGTCAAGTGTCCGTGGAAAAAGAAAACCAAGGTGCACAACGAAATCAGTCACGCCGAGAAGGTACTGGACGAAGATCATTACGGATTGGAAAAGGTCAAAGAACGCATCGTCGAGTATCTGGCCGTGCAGCAGCGCGTCAAAACGCTGAAGGGCCCGATCCTGTGCCTGGTCGGCCCCCCGGGTGTGGGCAAGACCTCGCTCGGTCAGTCGATTGCGCGTTCCACGAATCGCAAGTTCGTGCGCATGTCGCTGGGGGGGGTGCGCGACGAAGCGGAAATTCGCGGTCACCGCCGGACTTACATTGGGTCGATGCCCGGCAAGATCATTCAGAACATGGTGAAGACCGGCGTCCACAATCCGCTGTTCCTGCTGGATGAAGTCGACAAGATGGCCATGGATTTCCGTGGCGATCCGTCCTCGGCACTGTTGGAAGTTCTCGATCCCGAGCAGAACAGCACCTTCAGCGATCATTACCTGGAAGTCGATTTCGACCTTTCTGAAGTGATGTTCGTCTGCACGGCCAACAGCCTGAACATTCCGGCGCCGCTGCTCGATCGCATGGAAGTCATTCGTCTGCCCGGCTACACGGAAGACGAAAAGAATGCGATCGCGCGCACCTATCTGCTGCCGAAGCAGATGAAGCAAAACGGCCTGAAAGATGACGAACTCAAAATTACCGATCCCGCCATGCTCGATGTCGTGCGCTACTACACGCGCGAAGCAGGCGTGCGTAATCTGGAGCGCGAAATCTCCAAGATCTGCCGCAAGTCGGTGAAGCAGATTCTGACCAGCAAGGACACCAAGTCGATTACGGTTCAGCCCAAGAATCTGAGCAAGTACCTCGGCGTGCGCCGCTTCCGCTATGGTCTCGCCGAAGAGCAGGATCACATCGGTCAGGTCACTGGACTTGCCTGGACCGAAGTGGGCGGGGAGCTGCTGACGATCGAAGCCGCCGTGGTTGCGGGCAAGGGCAAGCTGTCGCACACCGGTCAGCTCGGCGAAGTGATGCAGGAGTCGATTCAGGCGGCAATGACCGTAGTGCGCAGCCGCGGTGCCGTGCTCGGACTCGATCCGGACTTTTATCAGAAGGTGGATGTGCATATTCACGTGCCGGAAGGGGCGACACCCAAAGACGGCCCCAGTGCCGGTATCGGCATGTGTACTGCGCTGGTGTCGGCTTTGACGAAGGTGCCTGTGCGTGCCGATGTCGCCATGACTGGGGAGATCACGCTGCGCGGACAGGTGCTGCCGATCGGCGGACTCAAGGAAAAACTGCTGGCCGCGCATCGTGGCGGCATCCGCACCGTGCTGATTCCGGATGAGAACACCAAGGATCTGGTGGATCTTCCGCAGAACATCAAGGACAGTATCGCGATCAAGCCCGTGAAATGGATCGACGAAGTGTTGCAGATCGCACTGAAACATATGCCCGATCCAGTGACTGCGGCAGGCGGCAGCGCAGGCGCCAATGACAAGGCGCGACCACGACGAGTAGCGAAACGGCCGCAGAAACAGGCTCGCGCGCATTGAACGAACAGGGGTAGTCCCGGGGACTATCCCTTGTTCCATCGTTCGTAGCGGACCATGCCCCTTGACTGTCGGAGCAGAGGAGGCGTCGGTTACCTGTCCCGACGGTGCGCGCGCAGGGGGCATGGCCGCGCCACCGCATTTCGGCCTTGCCGGACGCCGCAAGGCAATCAAAGCGCGAATTGTGAGTTGACCCTGTGTTCGGCGCGCTGCTATAACGCGCCCCCGCCTGTTACTGCAGGCATTCGTACCTGACACCTTCCTTCTAAGGAACCGACATGAATAAAGCCGAACTGATCGACGCCGTGAGTGGTCACACCGGTCTCGCGAAAGCCGAGGCCACACGCGCAGTCGATGCCGTGTTCGATTCCATCGCCGCAGCGCTGAAGTCCGGCGATACGGTAGCGCTGCTGGGATTCGGCAGCTTTGCTGTCAAGGCACGTGCCGCTCGTTCGGGTCGCAATCCACGCACCGGCGAAACCATCGAGATTGCGGCGAGCAAAGTCCCGGGGTTCAAAGCTGGCAAGGCCCTCAAGGATGCTGTAAATTAGCGCGCCCTCGTCAGGCCGTCTCGCCGAATTCAAGGCGGCTTGCTGATTTTCCTGCTGAAAATCAGCTGGAGGGAAAGGCTTTAGCCACTTGCCGTAAAATCGGCTGCCGGTAAATCGGCGCAGGTAGTTAAAGCTTAGGTCCGGTGAATCCGGACGCAGAATCGGCGACTGCACGGACAAGAGTTTTTGGTTCTGGTTGAGGTCTTGGGCTAGTTGGTTTCGAGCTGATGGTTTTGAGCTGATTGAGTTGCCGCGGTCAGAGTTGTTGCCAGGGCAACGGCCGGTTGACCGAACGGTTGCTGGATCGGCTTACTTGATCGGCTTGCTTGATCGGCAAGGGTGCTTAGCTCAGCTGGTAGAGCGTCGCCCTTACAAGGCGAATGTCGGGGGTTCGATCCCCTCAGCACCCACCAAGCCCTGCTTCCCGCGGTA
>JAIBJL010000526.1 GCA_020029545.1 Gammaproteobacteria bacterium | reverse complement strand
TCTTCGTTCAACTCAGACACGCCTTCGGGATGCGCGTGGCGACATGCGCCGTTGCAGGCCGCCACCCACACAGAGGCGCTGCCAAACGGCAGCCACACGACGCCTGCGATCCTGCTTATTGGGAGCCAGCCCGCGAAGGCCGGCAAGAATACTGGGGGAATTCCGGTACGTAAAGACTTGAAATCAGATTCGGAACTCAACTACCTCAGCCGCGGAGTATTTGGAGGTCGTTATTCTCCGCGGCAAGACAGCACAGATCAGGGCTCTGTGCCGGTGGCAGGACGATGTCCGGTGCCGCCTGCAGCCTCTTCTTCGCGCTTGATGCGCTCGTAGATCTCTTCACGATGGACGGCAACTTCCTTCGGCGCATTCACGCCTACACGGACTTGGTTACCTTTGACGCCAAGAACGGTGACGGTGACGTCGTTTCCGATCATCACAGTTTCACCGACGCGCCGAGTCAGAATCAGCATGAGACGCTCCTTGCTAAAAGCTGAGTTGTCAGATACTCGCTTTGCTTGCAGTGGAGATCACCGCACTTATCGCAGCTCGCATGCATGACTAACTCAGAATCGAGATTAGGTGACGGGGCATATCTTTGGAATCCGGATTTCCCTGAAATTCGAAAACTCCCTCACAGGAAATGACATTTCGTAACAAAAAATGTTCGGGAAAAAATGTAAAAGACGCAGACCTCTGTGTGTTCTGTCAAGGAATGACGGATCGAGAGGCGAGCAAGGACGAGAATGCGTGAGGCTGCACACAACGTATTGGCGTAGAAACCGAAGGCGCAAGTCCGCGCCACGGTAGTGAAAACCGCAACGTCAATGAGGAAAAACGAGAACTGCTTACGTCTGCGTTATGACTCAATCGAGCGCTGTTGCGATCCATGCGGGCACTGCAGCAAGCGCCTCATCCAGTCGCGACGCATCATTACCACCGGCTTGCGCCATGTCGGGCCTGCCGCCACCGCGGCCACCAATTTTCTGCGCGACCGCGTTCACCAGGTCGCCCGCTTTGACGCGGTTCATCAGATCGGAAGTGACCCCGGCGATCACCACCACCTTGCCATCCGGCTGAACCGAGGCAAGCACGATTGCCGCCGATTTCAGCTTGTTTTTCAGTTGATCGATCGCTTCGCGCAGCGCTGGTGCATCCGCGCCTTCCACGCGCATCGCAACAACCTTGGCGCCGGCGACATCGACGGCAGCCGCTGACATATCGCTACCCTGCCCACTCGCCAGCTTGGATTTCAGGCTCGCGATTTCCTTTTCCATCCGGCGACTGCGTTCGATCAACTGTCGAACCTTGTCTTCCACTTCCGCGCGACTTGCCTTCATCAAAGTACCGAGATCGCGCACGACCTGATCGGACTCGGCAACCCAGTCAAGCGCGCCTTCGCCAGGCACTGCTTCAATGCGGCGGACACCAGCAGCCACCCCCCCCTCGCTGACGATCTTGAACAAACCGATATCACCCGCACGACTCACATGCGTGCCGCCGCAGAGTTCGGTCGAGAACTTGCCGATTTTCAGCACCCGCACTTCGTCGTCATACTTCTCACCGAACAGCGCCATGGCACCCGAGGCGACGGCCGCGTCGTAGGGCATCAAGGTAACCTCCGCCGCTGCGTTCGCGCGCACTTCCGCATTGACTAAACGCTCGATCTCCTTCAATTCAACTGGCGTAACCGCTGCATAGTGCGAAAAATCGAATCGCAGTCGATCTGGTGCTACCAGCGAACCCTTCTGGGTCACATGTGATCCCAGCACTTTGCGCAATGCCGCATGTAGCAAATGCGTGGCGGAATGATTCGCCATGGTGGCACGACGCAACCGCTCGTCGACCTTGGCTTCGACACGATCGCCGACTTTCATTACACCACCAGCCACCTGGCCCACATGGGCATAAGCGCTGCCCAGCTTGATCGTATCGCTCACGGCAAAACTTGCCGTCGTGGTGGTCAGCACGCCCTGATCGCCCACTTGCCCACCGCTTTCGGCATAAAAGGGGGTTCGATCGAGGACGACGCGACCTGTTGCACCCGTTTGCAACGCAGGGACCTGCTCATTGCCGCGCAGCAGCGCAACCACCGTCGCTGTCTCCTGCAACCGCTCATAGCCTCGAAATTCCGTCCGGCCGTCGATGGCGACGCCGGCACGCTGGTCTACACCGAACTTGCTGGCGGCGCGCGCACGTTCACGCTGCGCCTGCATCGCCGCTTCGAATCCTGCCTGGTCGATACTCAGATCCCGCTCGCGGGCGATATCGGCGGTGAGATCGACCGGAAAACCGAAAGTATCGTAAAGGCGAAAGACGGTCTCGCCCGGAATGACCTTACCCCGCAGACCGCTGATTGCGGTATCAAGCAGCGACATTCCCTGCGACAGAGTTTCCGCGAAACGCTCCTCTTCTTGACGCAGCACACGCTCGACGTGCTCGCGCTGGGTATTCAGCTCCGGGTAGGCCTCACCCATCTCGGCCGCCAGCGCGGCCACCAGCGAATAAAAGAATGGCTGTGTCTGGCCGAGTTTGTAGCCGTGGCGGATCGCGCGACGAACGATACGGCGCAGCACGTAACCGCGGCCTTCGTTTGACGGCAGCACGCCATCGGCAATCAGGAATGAGCAGGCGCGAATATGATCAGCGATGACGCGCAGCGAACTCGACTGCAGATCGGTCGCATGCGTCGCTGCTGCTGCCGCCTTGATCAGATTGACGAACAGGTCGATCTCGTAATTGGAATGCACTCCCTGCATGACCGCCGCCGTGCGCTCCAGTCCCATACCGGTGTCGACCGATGGCCTCGGCAGCGGATGGAGCACTCCTTCGGCCGAGCGATCGAATTGCATGAACACCAGGTTCCAGATTTCGATCCAGCGATCGCCGTCCTGTTCCGGCGAACCGGGCGGACCACCGGGAATATGCGCGCCGTGATCGTAGAAAATTTCGGTGCAAGGCCCACACGGCCCGGTTTCACCCATCTGCCAGAAATTATCCCCCGACGGGGATTTCACGGCGCCATCGGAGCCGCCGCCCGGCTTGTCGCCGATGCGTACGATGCGATCGGCCGGCACGCCCACATCCTTGTTCCAGAGGTCGAAAGCTTCATCATCGGTGTGATACACCGTGACC